>QMNH01000117.1 GCA_003647675.1 Candidatus Falkowiibacteriota bacterium
GGATTAAATGATTTTGTACTCCAATCTATAACCGAATCTACGATAATAGAGCTTACCTTAGCTTCACTTTGGTAATTAATAATGGTACTGGTTAATACAATATATATAACTATAACCAGCTCAAATAAAATAAATTTTTTTACTAATTCCTTTCCTCCAGACATAAATTTAGTTTATAGCCTTATTATACCGTTTTTTTTCGTACTATACAAACGCCAAAGCTCGCCCAAAAAAATAAAGGCAGACCTTTGTACGTCTGCCCTATAAATTCATGCTCTTGATATATAAGAAGTCTAAAGGCTAAATTAAAAAAAGGATTAAAGTAAAACTCCTTAAAATAAATATTTATTTTAATTTGTTTGACCGGTGTTTTGCTCAGGCTTTGGAGCTTGAATTTCCGGCTTAGCCTTCTTTTCTCTGCTCCCGATAAAAAGCAAAATACTTAAAATAAAAGCTAAAGCAAAAAATAAAGCTCCATAAAAACAGGGTGTTAAAAACGGGTTTACTACCTCTCCGGTAGCGCTACAGCCGGTTGTGCAGGCCTTGTTATTAAGCCAATCAAATAGTTCGATAGTAAAATTTGACCATGCAAAAATCGAGCCAACAAGCAATATAAAAAATTGAATTTTTATTATTTTTCTCATAGTTTTTTATAATTATATTTAATAAATATCAACTATACCTCAATCCGAGAAAACAAATAAGAGCCTAAAAACAAAATTAAAAAAGTTATTACGGAAAGGACCAATAAATCCAAGGAAAAACCAAAGTGCATTTGACCTGTAAAGGCGCCTCTAAGGCCGTCAACCCCGTAGGACAAAGGATCGAGCGAAGCGACTATATTTATGGCCCGCGGCAAGTTTTCGAGCGGAAACAAGGCGCCGGACAAGAAAAAAATCGGCATAACCAAAAAATTCATAATTAGCTGAAAACCCTGCATATCTTCAAGCAGTGACGCAATCGCGGTACCCAGGCCGGTAAAAAATAAAGCTATTAAAAACATAAATACCAAAGCAATGGGCAAATAATAATAATTTTCAATCCTAAATCCAACCAAGCTTGCTAAAATTAATACCACCACGCCTTGCATTAAAGCTACTGTCGCGCCACCCAAGGTGCGGCCTATCATAATCTTAATTCGTTTTACCGGTGCTACCAAGGTTTCTTTAAGGAAACCGAATTGCTTATCCCAAATTATTTCAATTCCGGAAAAAACAGCCGTAAATAAAATGCTCATAGCGATAATCCCGGGAGCTAAAAACTGAATATAATCACCGCCGCCGGCTTTGGCATATATCGGCCCAAAGCCAAAACCCAAAGCCACGAGAAAAAGCAAAGGCTGACCAAGAGAACCGATAATTCTTGCTCTTGACCTTGAATATCTTTTAATTTGTCTTAGCCAAAGGATATATATTGTACTCATATATAGCTTGATGTCATTCTGACCCTGAGCTTGCCGAAGGGGAAGAATCCCGAGGCTTACAAGTTCTAATAACGGGATCCTTCACTCCGCTACCGCTTCGTTCAGGATGACAAAATTTAACAAATTATTTTCGATGCCACATACGGCGGTTCATTCTCATCTGATCAATACTGCCGGCATTTTCACTTCTGATGGTTTTGCCGGTAATGCTTAAATAGGCCTCTTCCAGGCTTTCCTTGCCGGTTTTTTCTTTTAGCTCCTCCGGAGTGCCCCTTGAAATAATCTTACCATGATCTATTATCGCGATACGATCGGCAATTTTATCGGCTTCCTCCATATAATGAGTAGTTAAAAATACCGTAACTTTTTCTCTATTGTTCAACTCTTTGATATGGGTCCAGATTAGATTTCTTGTCTGCGGATCAAGTCCCAATGTTGGTTCATCTAAAAATAATATTTTCGGGGTATGAAGCAAACCGCGGGCAATTTCCAAACGCCTTTTCATGCCTCCAGAAAATTTCTTAACTAAATCGCCTTTTCTTTCCCAAAGTTCTACGAATTTAAGAAGTTTTTCAATTCTTTGACGCCTATCTTTCTTTTTAAGCCCGTACAAAACGCCATGGAATTCCATATTCTCAAAGGCGGTTAATTCATCATCAAGGCTCGGATCCTGGAAAACTATGCCAAATGAACAGCGGACATTATATTGGTCCTTATGCGGGTTATAGCCGTTAATCCGCATACTGCCGGCTGTCGGCTTAAGAAGAGTAGTCAACATTTTAATAGTTGTAGTCTTGCCGGCTCCGTTCGGACCTAAAAACGCAAAAACTTCTCCTTTTTTTACATTAAAGGAAATATCGTCAACCGCGATAAATTTCTTATATTTTTTAGTTAAATTATTAACTTTAATTATATTTTCCTGATTCATATACATTACAATTTAACATTTTTGCGGTTAAAATACAAACTGGCATGAATTATGCGTGTAACGGATACCGCACTGGACTAATATTATATTATCTGATAGTATTATTAAAAAATTATTAAAAAATTGAAAAAAGGAGGTAGCTGGTGAAATTAAAAATTATTTTTGGTTCACTGTTGGTTTGGTTCTTTTTACAGGCAAGCAATGCTTTGGCCATGCCCGGATTTATAAAATATAAAATAAAGCCGAGCGATACTTATAGTAAGATTTGCAAAAAAAAATTACATTATTTTAACACCGAATTACTTAATTTACTGATAAAAATCAACCGAACCGATGCCGGACATTTAGTTCCAGGCTATACTATTTATTTGCCCCTTGACATAGAGCTGGCCCGCGCTTATTGCCCTTTGCCAAAATTTTTTGAACCGCTTAATAAATATCCCAGATGCATTCACGTTAACCTGTTAAAACAATATTTCGGCGCTTATGAATTTGGCTCCCTAAAATTCTGGGGGCCGATTTCTTCCGGCAAAAAAGGCGAAGAAACGCCGACTGGAAAATTCATGGTTTTAGAAAAAAAAATAGATAAAATCTCCAGTATTTGCGGCAAAACAATGTATTACTCTTTGAAATTTTTCGGCGGTTATTTTATGCATCATCAATCTCTAAACGGCAAGCCGAATTCGATTGGCTGTGTACGCACTTTACTCGGAGACGCAAAAAAACTTTTTTATTGGATAAAAATAAAAGATCCAATTATTGTTCACAAAGACACCCTCGCTGCTTTAAAGTAGCGAGGTTTATTTTTTTTCCAAGGTTATCGCCACTATTTCCGACCGACTGCCGGTACGCATGGTCGGCCCCCAAACGCCAACGCCGCTGGAAGTATAAATAGCGAAATCGTTAATATAATGCAAGCCGTAATCATATTGCCCATATATTAATTTTGTAATAAAATTAAACGGAAAAATTTGTCCCCGGTGGGTATGGCCGGACAGCTGGAAATCAATGCCAAGCTCCTGGACAGTATTAAAATCCCGATTTAAGGAAAAATAAATATCATTATGGCTGTTATTTTCGGAAAAAATACCGGTAGGAGAATGATAAAGCAAAATACTCGGCTCTTCAAGGCTAAAATTTTTATTGTTTTCTATTATCTTTTTTGTATCTTTATTTTCGTTTAGCTCCGGATAGCTTATACCAATAACCTGCAGGCCATTAATATTAACTATTTCATCTTTTAAAACATTAATTTTTGTTTGGTCAAGAATATTGAATACTTCCGTGGTGCTTAAATAAGTCTCGTGATTGCCGGTAACGTAATAAACGCCTTTTTCCGCTTTTAAATTATTAAGCGGCCCGATAAATTCTTCTAAATTTCCGTCCATGCCGTCAAAAAGATCGCCGGTTATGGCTATTATTTCGGGCTTAAGATTATTCGTTTTACTGACAACGCTGTTTAAAAAATTTTTTTCAAGCACTATTCCCAGATGAACATCAGAAAGCTGGACGATCGTTTTTCCCTGCCACTCTTCGGGCAGATCTTTAATTTTAACAATAATATTATTAACCCGCGGAGTATATACATTATATATTCCAAAGCCCAAATATAAAACCGCGCCAATTATAGCTAAATACCCGAGCCAATAAATATTAGTATTTATTTTAAATATTTTTAGAATAAGCAATACCAGCCAAAAAATTCCTATTGCTAATAATAAATTAATTAAAAGTCCGAACCACAGCCCGGAACCGACGTAAAGAAACTTGGTAATTAAATTTTGCCTAAAATGGACAAGCACCGATGACGCGATAAA
>QMNH01000118.1 GCA_003647675.1 Candidatus Falkowiibacteriota bacterium
ACCGGCAATATTAAATAAAACCTCGGCCATTAAAAGAAGTCCTTGCGAGCTGGTAGCGGTATAAACCCGGACGCCGCTGGCGCTGGCGCCGGCTACAATTGAGGCGGCCGCGAATTCGCTTTCCGCCCTAACGTATTCGTAGCTGGCTTTGCCGTCAGCTTTTAATTTAGCCAAATCTTCCACAATATGGGTTTGCGGCGTTATCGGATAAGCCGAAATTACAGCCGGCTTTATATTGTTAACAGTTTGCGCGATGGCCTGAGAGCCCTCTAATATTTTTTTCATAGATTAAAATTTTATAAGTAAAATTAAATAGAAATAAAATGAATATAGTTAGTAAAAATTTCTAAATTCTAAATTATAATTTCTAATAAATAGTTTAATGTTAAAAGTTTACATTTTTCAATTATATTTATAAAAATATTAGAAATTAGGAATTATAATTTAGAAATTTTTTGTATTATTTTTCCTCCAGCTCCATCTTGATGCATTTGGCCGGGCATTCGGCGGCGCAGAGGCCGCAGCCTTTACAATAGTCGTAGTTAGTTTTTGGTTTTTGGCCGGTTGCTTTGGTTTTGTCGGAGATCATAGTAATCGCGCTTTCCGGGCAGACTTTCGCGCACATGCCGCAGCCAATGCATTTTTTGTAATCGGTTTTCGGGACAAAAGTGCGCCAGCCGCCGGTTTTATTTTTTATAGTTGAGCCAGGTTTTGCTGTTAATTCCATATAATAGTTTTATAAGTTATACGCTTTTTTAATTGCGTTAATATTTTTAGTAATTATTTTTTCTCCTTTTTCCTTGAATTTTTCGGTTATGGCTTTTTCAAGAGATTTTAGGCTTGTTAAATTAGTCGCTTTGGCGAAAGCGCCGAGAATAACTGTGTTTACAATATTTCGGCCGATTTCTTCCAGGGCGATTTTCGTGGCGTCAAGCGCGAAAATATTTTTTTTCGGCAGTTTTAGGTTGATTTCATTTTTTGGTTTTGATGTATTTATTATTACAATTGTTTTATCATCGCACCCTTTCGCAACGTCAACGGTTGAGAGTAGGGTTGAGTCCTGGATTATTAGCACATCCGGCTCGTAAACATGCTCTCTGGTTCTTATTGGTTTATTGTCAATTCGGGTAAAAGCTTCAATTGGGGCGCCGGTTCTTTCTACCCCGAAAGAAGGAAAGGCTTGGGTTTCTTTGCCTTCATTAAACGCGGCTATCGCTATTAATTCGGCGGCTGTGACCACGCCTTGTCCGCCGCGGCCATGGATTCTTATTTGTATCATAATGATATCGTAATTAGTAATTAGTAACTCACTTTGCGCAAATCGTATGTATAATTTTAAAATTTTCACCCGTCAAACGAGTACAAGCAATTTTTAAACAATTTTCAATTAATTAATTTAATAATGTTTTAAACATTTAGAAATTGAATAATTAATTCATTGTTTGAAAATTGAAAATTTTAAAATTAATAATGCGCAAGGTAAATTTATTTATTAATAATATCTTCAATTATTTCAACGAAGATGTTGTATGGAACGTTGCCTTCTAATTTAGTGCCGTTAATAAACCAGGTGGGCGTTCCTTTTATATTTAATTCTTGTCCGTCATTAAAGTCTTTTTCAATAGCGGATAAATATTTTTTATTAATAACGCAGTCATTAAATCTGTCGGTGTCGGCTCCGATTTGCCTGGCTAATTCAAGCAATTCGCCAGTATTGTCTACTCCTTGATTAATGAATAATTTATCGTGCATCACCCAGAATAATCCTTGCTCTCCGGCGCAGCGAGCCGCTAACGATAAATTAGCCGAATAATCAGTGATAACCGGGAAATCCCGGTAAATAATTTTAATATTATTTTTATATTTTATGCCCAATTCCCTGATTACGGAAAAAGATTCTCTTGAATATGGACAGGCAAAGTCGCTGAACTCAATAATCGTAATTAACGGATTTTTTGCTCCCAGATAGTAATTATTGGCATTACCAAGGATTAATTCTAAATTATCCTGGCTTAAATTAGTTTCTTCCAATTGGTATTTATTAGCTTCTCCGCTTTTGATTACGCCATAAACATAAAGAGCAGAAGCGAAAATAAAAGCTAAAATTAAAACAGAAAAAAAAATTATTAAAATTCCCCACCATTTTTTATACCACCGCGTATAAGTACTTTCTTTCATTGAATAAATATTAAAACTAAACTATAATAATAATATAAAATTGATTATAACTATTTTATTATACCATTTTTTTATGTATAAACAAAGTTTAGATAATTTTGAAAAAAAAATTGAAAAAAAACAAGAAAAACGCGGCAAAAAAAAGAAAAAAAGCATGAAAGTCAGCGGCGCGGGCGTAAAAAATTTGCAAAAAATAATAAAAGATAAGAAATGATTAATTAACAAAATTATGTTTATAAAAAAAAGATATTTAGCAATTTTATTTATTTTTTTGGGAGTATTATTAAGTTTTTCCGTTAACGCGGAGGAAATTACTGATTTTGACGTGTCAATAAAGATAAATGAAGATGCCGTGATAGAGGTGGTTGAAAAAATAAGTTATGATTTTGGCAATGAAGAGAAGCATGGCATGTATCGCGATGTTCTTTATAAATATAAAGCCCGAGGCGGTAATTTTAATTTGCGCATCAGCGATATTTCTGCCACTGATCCGGATGGTAACCCTTATAATTTTGAAGTTTCTAACCAGGGGGATTATAAACGGATAAAAATCGGGGATGCCGATGCTTTTGTCAGCGGAGTAAAAAATTATGTGATAAGCTACAAGGTTGACCGGGCGATAAATTATTTTATTGATTATGACGAGCTATACTGGAATGTTACCGGCCATGAATGGAATGTGCCGATAAAACAGGAAAAGGCAAAAATAATTCTGCCCCAAGAGTTAAACGAAAAAAGCATTCAAACAGAGTGTTTCGCCGGTCCGGATGGAAGCGTGGACAAATGCATTTCTTCCCGCTATGAATATAGTTCAAAAGATACCGTAAAAAGCATTACTTTTACCAATGACAAGCTTAATTCGGGAGAAGGATTAACGGTGGTGATAGGGATGCCTAAAGAAATTATTATAAAACCACCGGCTTTTTCTTTGATTTTGGAAATTATAAAAGATAATTGGATATTAGTCTTGCCTATATTTACTTTTATAATTTTATTTTATTTATGGCGGACCAAGGGTCGCGACCCGGCCGGCAGAGGCACGATCGTGGCGCAGTTTGACGCTCCGGATAATTTAAGTCCGGCCCAAGTCGGGGCGATTATAGACGAGCGGGCTGACAAAAAAGATATTTCGGCTGAAATTGTCGGTTTGGCAGTATTGGGATATTTAAAGATTAACCGGATTCCAGACAAGGGAATTTTAAAGTCGGATGATTATGAATTGGAAAAATTAAAAGCCGGGCACGATTTAAAAAATGAATTCCAGAGGCAATTACTGGATGCTTTATTCAAGGGCGGGGATACAATTGTTAAATTATCAAGCTTAAAAAATAAATTTTATAAAGATTTAAATAAAATTATCAAAGAAATATATATAGATACGGTTAATAAAGGTTATTTTTCGAAAAATCCCAATAAAGTCAGGGGAGTTTATATAACTATGGGTATAGTATTTCTTTTTGCCGCCTGGCTCTTGGGTTCTATTTTTGGATTATTCGGGATTATCAGTTTTATTTTGTCTGGTGTTATTGTTATTATTTTTAGTTTTTTCATGCCGGCAAAGACAAGAAAAGGAGTATCGGCTCGGGAGCACATATTAGGATTAAAGCAATATTTGCAAGTCGCGGAAAAAGATAGAATAGAATTTCATAACGCTCCGGAAAAAAATCCGCGGATTTTTGAAAAATTGCTTCCTTTTGCCATGGTGCTAAACGTTGAAAAAGCCTGGGCGGGGCAATTTAAGGATTTATATAACCAAGCGCCGGATTGGTATAGCGATCCTTCTGGAAGAGCTTTTTCCGCCTTGGCTTTGACCGATAGTTTAAGCGGTTTTAGCACTAAAACTAATACAGCGCTTGCCTCCTCCCCAAGCTCAGCTTCTTCCGGCGGTAGCGGATTTAGCGGCGGAGGTTCTGGCGGCGGATTTGGCGGCGGAGGAGGGGGGTCATGGTAAATCAATTAATAATTAAAAATTAAT
>QMNH01000119.1 GCA_003647675.1 Candidatus Falkowiibacteriota bacterium
CCGTCTGATTCGATTGCAATAGTGAGATCATCGCTCCTAACTGTCCATTCCTTTAGTTGAACTTCTTTTGTGCTATTATTATCCTCCCTGCCGAATGCAGCCCAAACAGAAACTCCGGCTATAATTATTATAATCATCGGGATTATTACGCTCTTTTTTTTAAAAAAACCAAAAATTCCGTTCTTCCTGGCTTTTTTACTTTCTTCTAATATTGATTGAGTCATATTTTAGTAATTATTAAAAAGTAATTAAAACAAACGATGCTACTTTTCTATCTGTAACATCTTTATTTATCCATACGTTTATCATCTTATCTTGTTTAATATCGCCTATGTTCGCTTCTACCATCTCCGAACGCGCAGTCTCGCTTCCACTCGCATCCGGTTTTAGCATCTGAATGCCTACCGGGACAGTAAACGTTTCTTCGCCGGCACTCATTTCCTTTAATTTCTCAAGCATCTGCGCTTGCGCGTCAGTATCACCTCCGCCCGGACGCCCCACAAAACCACGACCGCCCCCATGTATTCCTCCGGTACCACCGTTTAAGGCTACTCCTAAATTAGGAGAAGAATTTTCTTCTCCCTCGTTTCTTTCACCGGTTCCTTCTTGATCGGCAAAATCTTCCCTGTTGGGTCTTTCAATTTTAATAATAGTCACCTCATTCCCGATGACTGACTTAACAATTCCGGAAATATCCGGCTGGCTTTTTGGCTGGCCGAAATCCGGCATTCTTCTACCTTGAATATTTTCCCCATTACCACTGTTTTTTGTGTTATTACCACAACCGGTTAAGGCTAAAAGCGCAATAAAAAAAAGACTAATTAAAATAATCGTTTTTTTCATATTTTCTATAATAAAAAATTATGTGTTAATAGTAATATATTTGCTAAAAATAAGCAAACTAACTCTTATTGAGTAATACGCATTTAAACATTTTTTCTTCAAAAAAACGGCATCCATCCCTTAGATGCCGTTTTTTACCTATACTTGCCTTTTTTTCCTTTATCTAAGCATATTGCCATGTCCGCCGGACACTTTCATTCCCCGTACACCAAGTCCTTCACCTTGAACTCCCAGTTCCTCCATAATACTCCTCGCCTGCTCTCTTAGCTCATGCGCTTCAATAAATCTATTGAAATTACCTGAGTTAATTTTTTCAAGAACCGGAGCATCTTCGCCTATGGCTTCTATCCAGGCGTCATAGTCGCCGGCGTCTAAGGCCGTTTTTACGGCTTCATGCCTAACTTCTCTTTCAGCTAACCAGATTTCCTTGTCCGCCATTATTTGTTCACGGGTTTCGTCTGATAAACCGTGTTTAAAAAACGGTCTTCTTAGGTCAGTACCCCCTGTATCGCCGTCAGCCGCAAATGAAATAAAGGCTATTCCACTTACCGCAATTACAGCTACTATTGCAGCCGCGAAACTACTTACTATGCTTGATTTTTTCATACTTTACCGCCTCTTTCCCAATCCCGCTAAAAGAAGAAAAAGAGGCATGTTAATTATTAAACCCGGGAAAGAGCGCTCTTCGGGTGCACTTATTAAATAATACGCAAATATAATAATTTTCTTCCCCTCTCTCCTATTGTCATTCCATGCTAAAGCTATTAAAATAATTTCACTATTTAGTTAGTGCTATTTACCAAACATTTCCCCAATAATTTCCGATTCCAACTCTAAAGGCTTAATTTGCTTATTTAACTCCGGATTATTCTTTATCATCTCCGGTATCATTTTCTGTCTTTGGGAAAATTCTTTAATTCTTTCTTTTAGCTCTTCCATATCCATCGTATTATTATTCATTCTTTCTATATCCTTTAAGCTAGGCATACGCATATGGCCTCCGCGCATAAAAAATTCCCGGCCCGGACCAACCGGCATAATTCTTTCAACTTCAAATATATCTTCTGAAATTATTTCGCCAATTAGCCTAATTGGCCTTTTGATTTGGATTAAATCCGTCAACAATCGCCTTTCGGATGTATTTACTATCTTCCATTCATTTTTTTCAAGATCAAGCAGTAAAAATTCGGTATCAGTGATAATTGATATAACTATGCCGGACAACCTGCCCTTCTGGGGTTCGGACCAATAAGATAGTTGGCGATTAAAAAGCTGAGTGTAAAGCGGCGCCTTCTGTCCCAATACATCGTCTATGGCCTGCCCCAATCCGACCTTGAAGAATAAAGAGCCAAGCATAATACTTAATAAAACGCTGGCAGCCAAAACTACGGGCAAAGGATAACGATAGCCTTTTTTAGTGTGTTTAATATTGTAATATAATATAAAAATAAAAATAACGACAAACAACAGCCAAAAATACGGCAAAGTTAAAAGAATAAATTCCGCAAAACTATCGGTTATTTGTAAATATAAATTCCAATCATTAAACTTGTATAGATAAAGTATAACGGCGAAAGACAAAGAACCGATAACGAGCGACAAAATGCCCGCGCCCCATACAACCCAGTCACGCAAAAGAAACTGCCACTTTGATTTTGGCCTAATCTTTTCTTTTACAATTTTATTAATGATTTTTTTACCAAACTTGTCGCTTAAATTCATATAGTTACATTTTAATATTTTGTTTGCTGAATTCATTGCCAAATTTCTCTTTGGCCCGGTTCAACAACGAGGCTACGGTACCCATCGGCTTTTTGATAATATCGGAAATTTCCTGATAGCTCTTTTCTTCAAAAAATTTTAATATTAATATTTCCTTGTATTTACTGTCCAATTTTTCCATGGTACCAAAAATATTTTCTCTTAATATTTTTAAATCCACGTCTTTTTTTATATCCAGGTCGGCCGCTATTGTCTTAACCGCCCCGTCATCAAGCTTTAATGCCGTTCCTTCCGGACGCGCTTTTAATTTACGATGCTGGCTGATTACTTGATTGTGGGCAATACGATAAATCCATGAAGAAAACTTTAAGCTGGTATCAAAATCGTTTAAATTTAGATACACTTTAATAAAAACCTCCTGCAAAATATCCTCGGCGTCTTCGTCGTCCATATTGGTAATACGCCTGATATAATTAAACAGTTTTTCTTTATATCGTTTTATGATAAATATAAAATTTCCCTGATTTGCCAGAGCCATTTTTACTATTTCTTCGTCCGACTTCGCTAAAATCTCTTCATTTAATGGGTGTACTTCTATTTTAGCTTCGTCGGACACGTCCGACTTCGCTAAAATTTCTCTTTCCGACAAAATTACTTTATTTTCAACTCCGTCGGATAAATCCGATTTAGCAAAAGCCTCTTCCTCTGACAAATTAAAAAATTCTTCGTGGTTTGTTTCCGTCATATTAACTTAATAGCTTATTTTACGATCAAGAATAATATACCACCTTACTTAATAATACGCAATATTGCGCTATTTTCTTCAAAAACTTAAAAGCAGTTTCCTTAAAAAACTGCTTTTATTTGCTTTTTCTTTTTTTAAACCGCAACTCTTCAAACATATTATCCAGGGCGGCTCTTTTTTTCTCGTCTTTAATATTCAAATCTTTTAATGTACATAATATTTCCCAGGCAATATTATTATCTATTTTTATTATCACCCGCCTATAACTATAAATTATTGCCACCTTTGTCCTGCGGCGCAATAAAATCCGACAATTTTGCAGCAACTGCCTGAAGTTCTCAAAATCACCACCAATAACAACTAATAATTTTTCTTCCAGTTCGTTATGGTTTATTTTATCCATGCCTACCCTCACTTTTTCTAAAACCCAACATTATTCCCTCGCGAGGCCATTCGTTAACAACCCATAATGCCAATATGAAAGTAAATGGATTAATCCCGCCAATCACGAATATAAAAATAATTAACCCAGCGAACAAAAAATCAGAAAAAATAACAATATATTTTATCATTTTAAAGAACATGCTTCCCTCCTTTTTTATTTATTGGTTTTATTTAAATCTAATTTAACATTTTTTACAATTTTATTCAATAATATTGAAACAAATATATAAGTATTAAAAAATCCGCTGACAATAAGGCAGCGGATTTTATATATTTCTCACAAAATACTACGGAGTACTTACTGAACCGTTTACATTATTAAATTCCTGAATAATTTTATTTTTTTATTATAGCATAAATTCTCAAAAAATAAAAAATACTCTAAATAAGTCAAA
>QMNH01000120.1 GCA_003647675.1 Candidatus Falkowiibacteriota bacterium
ATATTCAGGATCAATAATAATAACTTCCGTGCCCAGCATTAAAGAGCGCAATACCTCCAGCTTTATCGCATAACTTTTTCCGGCCCCGGAAGTGGCAAAAACCACTGTATTCGCGTTTTGCAAACTAAAACGGTCAAAAAGAATTAAACTGTTATTATGTCGGTTAATTCCGTATAAAATTCCATTGTCAGTGGTTAATTCGCTTGATATAAAAGGGAAAGAAGACGCTATCGGTGAAGAATTCATATTAAAGGTAATATAAATCTCGTCGTTTCCTAGGGGTAAAGTTGAGTTAAAGCCCTGCTCGGCCTGATAAAAAACCTTTTTTGAGTAAACCAGCCGGGAACCGAAAATATTTTCAATCTCACTGGTCATTCTTTCAAGATCTTCTTTTGAATCCGCGTATATCGTAACGTACAAGGCAAATTGAAAAAATTTCTCAATTCCCTGCGTTAAAGCGTCGCGAAGAGCTTCTATGTCCCGCAAAGCGGTTTCCCGCAAAGGGTCGCGCGCCGCGCCTTTTTCAGCGTCTGATATAATCTGGGCTTCAAGGGCGCCGACTTTTTTCTTTAATTGCTTTAAAATAACCGCGCTGTTAACCGGATAAAAAAACATGGAAACGTCAAAAGTGGAATTTAAATTAATTATCGGTGAAAACCAGCCTACGCTTATATAGCGAGGATAATTAATTACAAATATCGTGCGCACGAATTTTTCTCCCAACATCAAATAATTCGGGTTAACTTTAATGCTGGCCGGCGAAATTAAATCCTTAATTGAGACTGCTCCCCGGCGGTACGCTTTTTCCTCTTCAATATATTCCTTGGCAACTTCGGCGGAAGAGCCTTCTGTTCCAGAATTTAAATTCCGGCCGGTTTCGCTCTCGGCAAAACCATCCCTATTCTCCTTTTCCATTTTTTCTTCTTCCTGTTGAATTTTTTTTGTTTCAAACATAAATATAATTCAAATCTATCTACGCTTCGCGAGACACGCGCGAAGCCTAGGCAAATATATTCAAATGCCTCAAAAAAAATATAATGCAAATTATTAAAATTTAAATAAAATTATTTTATGCCGTTAATTACCGGACAGCCTTAATTCATCTACGTCCGCGAGCTTCTGGTTTGCCGAGGTGGAGGGATTGTAGCAATTATAATATAATTCGATTAATCCCTGGGTGTCCAGCTCAACCGCGTTTAAACCGATTGAATTTAAACCGCCGATCGCGTTATCAATCCTCCGGGTTAATTCTAGACGTCGTCGCCTAAATTTTTCTTCTTTCATTTTTATAAGCGTGGCTGGCTTTAAAACGTCTAATACTCGGCTAAAAAATTTCTTTTGCTTGTCCGACATCGGATTATACGGAATAACTATATAAAATCTTTTGTTCATAATTTTACTCATGGAAATAAGTTCGTTTATATATTGGATGTATTCATTTGTCTGCATTTTTAAAAGTTCGTTAGTCTGAACTTTGCCTTTTTCCTGCAAACTTTTGATATAGCCGTCAATATTTAATTCCCGAGACTGAATTACGATCTGTAGGGGAAAATCAATATTATTTAAAAAGCTTACGTAAGCGGAAATAATCGCATTCTGCTCATCTTCGCTTTTAAGAGCAAAATTGATGCTTGAAATTAATATTACCGCCCTTAATGTGCCGTCGCGCATTATTACGGTGTTTTCTTTTATTTCGGCAATATCCAAATATTGCTGCGAGGAAACATTAATTTTATTCCTGGCTAAATTTTGTTTATTGGTTGTACTCATAATTTAAAAATTTTTAGGATTTGGTTTTATCTCGCTTTTCGCGCCCCGCTCTTCACCTTTATACACACCCTGGGTATCAACGATCAACGCCAGCTCGGCTAAATGCGATGTGCTAAAAATTCTAGCCGGCGCGCTAACAACTTTTTTGGGTTTAACCTCTTCGGACTCCAGGTCAATATTTTCGTTTAATTTCGTGCTCCAAACTCTTAGGCTGGGGCGCTTGGTTGTTTGAATAAAATTTAAAATAAAAAAATGAAAAGGCATGCCGTTAATTTTTAAAAAAGCGAATATTCCGGAAACCGCGAAAATTGACAAACCGACCGCCACAAACAAAGTAAAACTGAAAAGGCGATAACAAAGCGCTATTAATAAAAAACCGGATAGCATAATAACAAACTGCCTGGCCGTTATCGGGCCAATAATTTTATCTTCTACGTCAATAAATTGTGGCACAGTAAATTGCTGCATAAATTAATCCTTGAGTATCACTTTTTAATATTAATAATATAATCTTAGAATCTTAATTCTTTATTTAAATCCATTATAACTCCGAATTCAATTTCGGTTATACTATCTTTGCCGGCGCTCCGCCTATCTTCAATAACGCTATTTATCCCCTTTTTGCTTTTGATCGCTTCCTGGCCGACTTGTAAATATAATTTATTCAGCGGGCTTTGCCGCCAGGCTTTAACGCCGGCCAATTTTTTGTCATAGCCGTCTTCCTCGAGAAAACTGATTTTTTCTTTTATTTTCTTGATTGCCGCTCTGGGATCCTCTTCCAGGCGGCGGAAATGCTCCAAATCCATTTCTTTCAACTCGTCAATCGGACCCGATAATCTTGGGACACGCTTAACGTCTTCCATTTTTCTTTTTCCCGATTTATCTTCATTGCCGGTTTTTTTAAACGACCTTTTTACGTTAAAAAAGCTTTCTGAGTGTTCAGTGCTGTTTTCCGGTTCGGTTAAATCCAAAACCGTTTCTCTTTTTATTTTCATCTCCTCTCGAAACGGCTGTTTTTTTATTTCATCCGCAGGCGCTGGCCGTTCGACAGGAGCCCGCGGGCCGGAAACTTCAATTTTTTTCTTATTTTCCTGCTCTTGGCTCTTGGCCTTTTCTTCTCTTTTTTCCAGCGCACCATAATCATAGTCCATATCCCTGGCACCGCCGGAAAAACTATCAACCGCTTTTCCGATGTCTTTGCTGGTATCTTCGCCTGCCCTGGGAATCTGCGTCCCTGCCTGGACGCTGACAGCTTCGCCCGCCAGCGAAGAAACCGGTTCGACAAAGCCTTTTGTATTGGCCGAATGTTCTTCTTTTATTTCATTTTCTGAAATTTTACTATCTTCTTTTCCGTTTTCTTTTACGATTTCGGGCGCGGTTTCTATTTTTTCTTTTTCTATAAAATCTTCTTTTATTTTATCCGATACGGCTAAAGCCTTGCCGGCTAAAATATCATTAAGCCCCAGCCCGCCTTCTTCAATCGACTTAAGCAAAGTCTGTTTTGTGTCCAGTTTATTTCTAACGCCTTTTATGTATGTCATTAAAATTTTCCCAAAACGATCGCTCAATTCCTCCGAGCTAAAATTATAATCTAATTCCTTTACCGCTTGCTCGGCAATTTGGGGCGCGTTATCAAATTTAGGCTCTGCGCCGGCAAATTCATGGACTTTTTCGGCTAACTTTTTAACTTCTTCCTCGTCTTCGGTTGAAAAGAAAAAATCAGAGCTGTGCACCGCGGCTTCCCCGCGCTGTTTATCCATCCAACCGTCTAATTTTCCGTCCGCATCTTCCGCTGGCGCCTCTCTTTCTTGGAAAATTCCCAAATAATCGGCTACCGAAACAAAAATCTTGTCTTTTAATTCTTCTACCAATTCCCGAGCCTGCCTCCCGTCTAAGTTATGTTCAAACACAAAATATTTCTCTAAATCAAGAATAGAAATATCTTTTACCATAATCCGCATTATTACCGCGGCCAGGCTAATACCGTATCGGCTTTCCAGGCCGGTAATGGCACCCATGGCCTCGGGCGAGGAAATTTTATTCCGTATTTCCGCCGGTAGGCTATTGAATTTTTCCAAATATGATAACATAATTAATTATCTAATAAAATTAAATCATTTTTAATTTGTTTTATTAATTCTTCTTTTTTTGAAAATTTAATTATTTTTCTAATTTTCTTTATTATTGTAATATTATACTTTAAATTCTCAGACTCGAAAATAGTATCCTTTAGATATAATTCAAGAGAGGAAGCTTCATCAAACGTTTCTTTTGGGCCAAAATGCAATAA
>QMNH01000121.1 GCA_003647675.1 Candidatus Falkowiibacteriota bacterium
ATTTCCCATAACATTATATGCAGATATTGATTCGCTATGTAGAATTGTTTGAACATCACTTACAAGAGTTGATTTTGACTTCACAGCAGGGTCGTCCGGTATATCCACAGCGTCGCCCAATTGGATAATTGCGTCGACTTCTTCAGTAATAGCCGCGTCCACCGCTGTTTGTATGTCTGTTAAGCCTTCTGAATAAAATCGTGGGCCACTTGACATAAACTGAAACGACTGGTCTGGCCGGTCAGTATGGTGCATATCATTCATTATTATAAGACTAGCGTTATATGCCATTATTTAATATCCTCCTTAAAGTTTCCTGTCTGCCGCAAATGTATCGCAAGCACTTTTCGCTTCTTAATTTTCTCGGTAAACTGCAACCGCTATCTGTTACAAAATACCCTTTGTCTGTCAATAATATTTCCCATAGTCTAATTTCATCGGCGGTTAGGTTTAGCAGTCTTGCCCGTTTATCTTTTTCGCTCTCGACAAAATAACCCTTTTCGTCAAGGCAGTTTTCGCACCCACAGGAAAACGGGGCTTCGTTCGGGCAATCGCACCCGCAGTTCGGCTTATCGAATAGCTTTTTAAGCGGCAATTTCATTTGCCGCAATTTCCATTCGTCGTACTGTGTTCTCGTTCTGAATTTTGCCACGCTTTTGTTCCGTTATCTTTTGTCTGTGTGTTCGTACCAATCAAAAAAGAAATTGTAATACATTGCCGCAACGTCGAGTTCGTCGGCTCGCAAGAGATATTTGGTTGCGGGGTTAAGTATAATTTCCTCGTTGTCTCTATCGCCGCCGCCAAAACTCTTTTTGTCGTTAATACCGAACACGCCGTCTTGCAAGATATTTTCCGCAACCGCTCCGCCGCTAACTGTCGGGTCTTGATATATTTTAAGCGTCGCGTCGTCGCCTGTCGGTCTGCGTCGATTTCTAACCGTCTTTTCTGTCCCATCGTTGGAAGTTGTAACGCCCTCGTATAAAGCAAGAAGTGTTTGACCGCCAGTAAAAGAAAAGCCGACTATAAAATGCCCAAACTTCGTCGAGTCTGGCGTTACAATTAAAATATCCTTTACAGCATTTTTCGATACCGAAGCATAACTTCGATAAACATAGTGCGTACCGCCGTGCAATTCAAGATGCGGGTAAGTTATACCAGCCATCGCATTTGTTATCCCGTCAATCTTTATAGGGGCAATCTCGCTAACCCTCGAACCCCACGTTCCCATCATTATTTCTGCGCCCATAATTCTATCCTTCCGAATTATTCTCTGCGGTCAACTCGTCCCACTTTTTTATTGTCTGCTCTGCCATTCGAGCAATCGACGGGCAATGGCAATACTTGATTTCGTGCGTACAGAATCGCCCGCACCGTTCAAGACCGTACAGCCCGACCAAAGAAGCTTTGAGTTTTTGGAAAGTTTTCGATATGTCGGCAAGTTGCTTCGCCATTTCGGGAACGGTAGAGACTGCACCGAGACTGTTAAGACCCGTCTCGACTTGGCTTATCGCGTCAATAGTGCAAGTTTCAACCATTTCTACCCGTCGAATCCTTTCGTCTACAACCCACCGTAAAACAAAGAAAAACAGATTGCAAGTCTAATTTTGGGTTTTTTTCGCAGAAACAGTCTTGCTCTTTTTCTTTTTCGGCGGCGGCGGGGCGAGCGGGAACTTGACCGCTTTCGGCTTGCCCTCGTCGACATCGGTCGAGTTTTTGCCGTACTTATTCGGGAATCTGCGCTCAAGCATAAACTCAAGTCCCTTGATTGCGTGTCCAAACTGTAACGCCGTCGACGCGTCCTTAACAGCTTGGTCGTGCCGCTCTAAGAAGTCAAACTCTAAGAATCCCCGCTCACGTGTGCGTAAGACCCGCAACCCGATTATTTGCTCTTTAATCGTAGTTCCGGTGTTTATTACAATTCTAACTTCTGTATCTCTTTCGAGCCAACCTTTGAGTTGTTTCTCTGTTATCCCAATAACGGAGCAAGCCGTTTTGTCGGATATGTTATGCCGCCAGAACTTCGCCAGTTGCATAGCGATAGCGGGTGTAAGCGTTGACTCGTTACCGCCCGCGTTCGTGCCTTCCGCAAATAGCCCGCTCTTGTTTCGCTTTACGATTTTGACCTTTTGAGTTTTCGATTTCTTTTTGGTCTTAGCGGTTTTTGCTTTTGCCTTTGGCTTCGATTTCGGCTTTTTCTTCTTAGCGACCTTCTTCTTTTTAGTTGTTTTCTTCTTTGCTTTCGCCATTAGTTGCGTCCGTGCTTATTGTATCAACTCCCTTAATTTAGTAATAAGCCTATCGTCTGGCGGCAAGCACCATTGCTTCGACCGCTCGTAATTTTCTTCGATAGCCGGTAACATTCGCTCGTAATCGTCGTGCTGTACGCTGTTCGCCTTTTCGATAATCTCGTCGATACTTCTCGCAATCAGCATTCCGTCGGGATTAAAGTAGTTGCCAATATTCGGCGTTCCCCAATATATCGGCACAACTTTTGTTTGAAAACAGTCAATAAGCTTCTCTGAAAAGTAGAAGCCGTTGTCGGAGTTTTCGATTGCGATATGATATTGACAACTGAAAGCCCTTTTCTTATCGTAGACGTGCTTATCCAGCTTATCGTAATCGTCCGAGCCGTCCGGCCCGCCATAACTGCTGATAAAGTATTTCGACGGCAAAAAGATTTCGCCGCGTCTCGCCCAAAGTGCGTGTCTCGCTTGGTGTCCGTAAGTCTTTTTCTTATGCCCAAAGACGGACGTAACGCCGAAAAGCTTCTCTTTGAACTCGTAATCATAAATCCAAGTATAACCCATTTCGTACTTGACCGCGTTCGAACATCGCTTCAAGACGTGCGAGTTGTGCGTAAAAATGTAATTGTAAGCCGTGTGATACTGTATTGCGTAATTCGCGAGCCGGTAAATCTCGTCTGGCTCGACTAAGAGCAATATCGTTATCTCGCTTCGGTCGATTGTTTGAGCCACGCAATCGCTGTAAATTCTTATCTGCTCGTCGCACACGAAGCCGTCGACAAATTCTGGTTGCGGGCTTGTCCGATATATCAATGGTCGGTATTTCATTTCAAACTCCCATATAACGGAACGACGCAAGAAAAACATTCTGTCGACCCTTACAGTCGTCTTTGTGTATTCCGCCCTGTTTTACTGAACCGTTCGCTTGAAACATAACGCAACGCCAATCTTTTCGTCGTCTCAAACCTTTTATAATCGACGGGTGGCTACTCGTTATTGACATCTTTCGCCCAATCGATTTGTAATAACTGCCTAAGAAATCGAGAAACGCACCGCCGATTCCCACGCCTTGATAATCGGGCAAGACGACAATTCGGTGTACCCGACTGTAATTCTTAGTTCCTATCGCTGGCAGTATCGCCGCGAAGCCTATCATAATGCCCTTGTAAAAACAGCCGTAACACCGCGACGTATGATTCATTGTCGCGCTCAAATAATGGTGCTTTGCAAAGACGCTCCAAGCATTTCGATTGACTGCTCCGAAATCGAGTTTGATTTTGGGTCGCTGAAGCCGACTCCGTGCAAGCTGGTTAGTATCGACATCAAAGACCCAATCCGGTTCGAGCCAACGCTTAATATCAGAATGACACGATACCGCGATAAATCTCTTTCCGCTTCGTCGTATCGCTTTGCTTACTGCTAAACTGCCTATTTTAGCAACCGTTCTGTCGACAACGCTCGTAAACTCGTCAAATACCACCAGTTCGCTTGTGGTCGCTAAGGCCGTCGCCAAATCGACGCGGAAGCGTTCGCCCATACTTAGCACGTGATACGGTTTGAGCCACGAGGGCGGGCTTGACAAGCCCACAGACGAAAGCAGTTCGACAATCTTTGCAGTCTTGAGCGATTTCGGGAACTCGTCGATAATCGACTTGCTCTGCGTTCGCTTCTGCGGTAGGTAGATACTATCCGCCCAAAACTCTTTTGCGATTGTCGTCTTGCCCGAACCGCTTCGACCGACGACGAGTCCGATTTCCCACTCGTTGTCGTCAATCTGCAAATCGACAGTCC
>QMNH01000122.1 GCA_003647675.1 Candidatus Falkowiibacteriota bacterium
AATTTACATCCATTTTAATATCAACCATAAAACTGTCCCCCGGTCCATACGTGCCATTGTCCGGCTCCAAATATATTAAAGCCGCCCGGGACGAAAAAGGCGCAAACATAAACAACGCGAACACGATTAAGCTTAATATTTTATTTCTTTTTTGCATTATTATTTTTTACTATTAATAATTAATTGTTAAATGTTGATTGTTGATTAATTATCCGGTCCAATAATACATCATAATGCTGAAATCAATTAAATCAACAATTCCATTCTGATTTTGATCGGCGCATTCGTTGTCGGTTCCCCAATAAAATAAAAGTATTGAAAAATCCGTAAGATTTACCCGGCCGTCATGGTTTAGATCCGCTTCCGAGCAAACCGCTTCCCCGCCCTGTTTGCTTATCGCGAAGCTGATTGATTTGGAAAATCCGCTTTTAATAATATTTCCGCCTGCTTCAATCTGGAATAAAGCTTTGGCCGTATGAAAATCAACTTCTAGGGGCTCGGTATTAAACACTAATTGCCATTCTCCCGTGTCCTTGCTGTTTGTCTGCTCTATTATCTCTTCATCTGAATTAATATGTATTAAAACCTCGGTTTCCGGAACGGTTTGCCCAAATATCGTAATATTATCGCCCTGCCGAACCGATTTACTGCTTACGTCAATAGTCGGAGCGAGATAAACCCCGGTTATAGTAGTAACCGCCCCTAAAGTAACTCTGAAAGTTAAAGATAATAAAGTTGATTTTAAGCCGTCCTTATCTTCCGACCAGAAGCCGAAACTGGCTACTCCGGACGGTATTTCGGTAGTTTCGAAATAAAAATCAGCCTTTGTATCTGTTTTAACGATTCCCGTAACCACGCCGTCTACTAAAATATGGACGTCAGCGTCAGGGTATGATTTTCCCCTAATTACAACTTTTGTTTCTTGTTCGTTTAAGTCGCCGGGGGAATAGCCAATCGGACCGCCTGGAGCGCCACCGGTACCGCCACCGCCCGGCGTACCCCCCTGCTCTTCCATGGCTTCGCAATTAGCGGTGCTGATCTGGCACTCGGAGGTGCAGAATAAGCTTCCGCCGACAAAACCCAGGGTTATACAGGTAGCGCCGCCGAAATCACCCGTGTCGCAGTCTTCGGCCGCTTCCTTGTTGGTATTGCCACAAGTATAGCAATCACTTATATCAAAATCGGAGCAATCGAGCAAACAAGCCATTATCCCGCTAGCAAAAGGATTGCTGAAAACATCATAATAATCCTGACAGGTTGTAGTTCCAACGTCTTGCGGTACACCTGGTGGATCTCCCGGATCGCATACCTCTCCGGAAATAATTTCAACAAAGCCATCGCCGCATGAAACCAATATTTCAACTGATGTAGGCAAGAGATCATTGGCTAAAGCTTTGTTCGCCGCTAGAAATACCGAAGTGCAATTAATTAAAACCGCAAAAATCAGCCATATAATAAATTGGCGCTTGCATGGGGCCATATAATTTAAAAAATAAAATAATTATTTTATCCCGCTTGCCATAAAATTTTACTTAAGTTCCTCTTGTTTGGGCTTTAGGGTAATTTTACGCCCCGGCAAGACAAGCTCCAGAGCTGGCTTCTACAAAGTTCTTTTGCAATCGATAGACTTAGCCTAGTCCTTGCTATTTTCATTATCGCCTTTTTTAGCTTGGTATTTGGCTGATTTTTTTCCTATCCATTGCCAAAATTTAGCCTTTAATATCTTAAATCCGAATTTAATTTTTCTATAAATATACCTAAAGGGCCAGCTTAATATATAAATAACCTTAAATATATAACGCCAAACTTTTATCTTTATTAATATAAAAAATACAATCAAAGCAGCTATTACCATTCCGGAAAGCATAATCCACGGCCATTTGCCTAGATCTGTTCCTCCGGGCAATTTGCCGTTTGGCAATACTTCAAAAATTATTTTATTTTTATGGACAACTTCGTTCTCTTTGTATATTTTCAACCGGCTCCAATATTCGCCCGGCTCCAATTCAGTGGGAAAACTAGCCTCCACGGTATTGATTTCAAAAGGCTCTATTTTTTTTATTCTCTTATCGTCATGTGATTCCAGTAAATTCTTTTCAGTTAAATCATAAACATCCAGATGGACCTGTGATGGGGCAATCGCTATGTTGCCGGTATTTTCAATCGTCATAGCGACTTTCAGGCGGTAAAAAAACCTGGAAAATATTTTCCATTTCCAGGGCTTGCCCAATGTTTCAAATTTGGGTATTTCGACTTTGCGAATTAAAAATTCAATAAATTCTTCATCACTTACGGTTAATTCTATATCAACTCTCGCCCCTAAAGCAATCGCTACGCCGCTGCCCGGATTCTTATCGGCCGGCAGCACCTGAATGCTGATATGCCCGTCATAATATCCGCTCGCCGCGTCATCCGGCACGTCCACGCTTACGATCATAGGTACCTGGGATTTGCCTTTAGGCAAAAGAAAACTATTCCCCTTGTCTATCGTAATCCAGTCCGCGACTTCAGGCGCGTTTATTACTATATTGGCGTTTAAATCTCCGTCTGACGCCGAGCGTAAAAGCGTTATCTTTTGCTCAAAATGTGTGCCGGGAAATAATGGATTTTTTGATTTTAAATAAGGCGGTGCGATGCCAAAACCGGCGCGAACAAAACCGGCGCACGATAAAACTCCTCCAATTACAAACAATAAGAATAACAAATATTTTTTATACATTTGCAAAACCTAAAAATACTAAACTTAAATTTAGTTATTGTAATTTTTTTATTTTAAATTTATTTAGTTTAATATTAAATAAAATAAAAAAATAATAATTTAAAAATTAATTTATTTTCAAATTAATTTAATTCTATGTTTTATGTATATTAATTTACTCTATCTATAATATACAATATTATAACATTAAATTCAAGTATAAATCCATAATTTCCAAACAAAAACCTATAAAATAAAAAATAATAATAATTTAAATAAATTTTCTAATTTTTTTTAGCTAATATTAAAAACTTTCTACAAAATAATTTTACTGGCTAAATAGTTAAAAAATAAAAATAAGCGCTTTTAAAACGCTTATTTTTTATCTAATAATTATAAATGTAATTAATTTTTATTACCAACCATCATTATCTAACTGGCTGTAAAAAGTATTTATGCCCGAATAAGTTCCGGATAATTTACCGGAAGGAATATTTATTCCCCAATAGATATCGTCAGAAATATATTCTTGCGCGGTTGTCGGCCTGTCGGCTTCTATGTCACGGTATAGTTCCGGCGAAGTTGAAGCCAATGTCCAGGCCAAGGAACCGTAAGTCACCGAACTAGTGCTGTATTTCTGTTCTGCGGCCGCTATCCAGCCGGTCGGGCTTCTGGTCATGTCCGTGCCCCTAAAACCGACGTCCAGTGGCGAATTTCCATAATTTACAACAGTGGTGGTTGCGTTATTGGTACCGGAATCAGTATTTGCCGTAATTGAACCATACGCAATCGCCAGATCGGTTACATCCAAAGCGTCCCCGGTCATTACATCGTTAATTTCTGCCGAGGAGGTACCGACTCCGGACAAGGCCTCATCAAAACCTTTGATAGCCCCCAACCAATAGGTATCGACATTAGGGTTGCCGGTAGAATTATCGGTTGGCAAGGCGTGAAAAGCCAAGGTGGTAGTGCAGATATATGTCATAGACGCGGTGCTTGGACCCGCGCATGAACCCGCTACGGCCGAACAATTAACAGCCGCAATCGGATAACAATCATCATCATCCTGGGCGCAATCATACAAGCCGGTTGCTCCGGACCAATAAATTGTGCCTGTCGCTGACTGAATATCAGTACAGCCGTTATTATCGCTTATCGTAGCCGTAGTTGAAGCTACGATTTCATCTTCAAACTTATAATTTAAAGTAATATCGTTAGTGCTTTGCAAATAAACACTGCTTACGGACGGAGCCACGTTATTTACCGTGTAAGTATTGCTTTTAGTGGTCGTAGCGGCCAAT
>QMNH01000123.1 GCA_003647675.1 Candidatus Falkowiibacteriota bacterium
CGTATGGTTTCAGCCTATGCACCACGGCGGTTGTCTGCAAGTGTGCGAGGAAAAACAGCCCGACCAAAATCAGAAGTATTTGAATTTGTTTATCAAATCGAGTTCCGGTCGAAAAACTTTTGTGGGAAAGTTGGGCATTAACAACGCGGCGTTTCTTTTGCCCGCTGATTGGCTCGACGCTTTACTGAAAAGCAAAAGGACTTCTTTGACTGCGACCGTAACAGTCGACGGGAAATCGAGAAGCGTATTGTACGGAATGAAGTTCGTATCGAAAGAGTAGTTTTTTATGGCGACCCCTGTCGGCTCACGCGAGGCAGTCGGCAGGGGTTTTATTACGAAAGGGAAAGTATGAAAGTATCAGACGAAGTTATCGAGATTTTGGAGCAATGCACAATTGACGGCGATAAGTTATTCTTGCCCGATTTTCAATTAGAGCGAAAGTTGTATATGTCGGTCGATAAGATTTTGAAGCTTGCGGGCGGCAAGTGGAATCGCTCGACGAAAGCGCATACGTTCAAAGAGAACGTTGGCGACGCTATCGACAATATCGTTTTGACTCGTGAAGTCTGCGATATTAAAAAAGAGTTGCAATACTTCGCGACTCCGCCGCTCGTTGCGGATATGTTAATCGCGTTGGCAGAAATTGAGCCGAGCAATCTTGTCAATATCGTTCTCGAACCGTCGGCTGGCGAGGGTGCAATCGCAAAGAAGCTTATCGAATTTGGTTGCAAAGTCGACACCTGCGAAATTCATAAGCCGCTCAGAGATACATTGCTTGGCTTGGGTTGCAGAATTTATATGGGCGATTTTCTCGACTTTACTGCCGATGAGCCGTACAAGTATATTATCGCGAATCCGCCGTTCACCCGTCAACAGGACATCGACCACGTTAATCGTATGATTGACTTATGCAAAGGTCGCGTCGTTTCTGTAATGTCGTCGAGCGTGCTGTTTCGCCAGAATAAAAAGACGGCGGATTTTGTTAGGCGAATAGAGAGTTTCGACGGGCGATTTATTACGTTACCGAAAAACAGTTTCAAAGAATCGGGAACGATGGTCAACGCGGTTGTTGTTGTTGTCGATGTTCCGTAAAATTGAAGGGAAACAAATATGAACGATTTGCACTTACCGATTACAAAAAGGCAGTACGACGTTTTGACTTTTTACAGGTCGTTTTGCACGCGTGCTGGTTACTCGCCGACAATGGGCGAAGTTGCGAAAGCGTTAGGCATATCCCGAACAGCTATACACGAACACGTTCGAAGCTTAGTTAAGCTTGAACACTTAAACAGAATCGGCGTTGGGAATCAGAGTCGCAATTACAAGCCTGTTACGTTGTCGCTCTGCGGCTTCTGTTGTATTGTTCGCGGCACGCGATGGTGTTCTGTAACGGACACGCTCTGCGGCAAATACTGTTACGACAAATGGAATTTCGAAGGGAAAGTAAAATGCAACGCAAAAACTTGTTAATTGAAGTTTGGCTGTATTATAGAGAACACAAGCCGCAGTTTCGCGATACTTTCGACGATATGGAAAAAGAACTTGAAGAAATTACAGGAAAAAACGAAATTCAATGGAGCAGAGATTTGACGGTTTGGTTTAATAACGGCAGAAGAAGCGAATACAAAAAGGGCGAACTTCCGCCAGATTGGAAAAATTTCTTGAAGGGAAAGTAAAATGAAGCAGGTAAGCTTACAAGAGTATTTGAATAAACGATTGAACGCTTTGGGCGAGGACACCAAGAGACTCGTATATAATGACGAAGCTTCAATCGCTTATATGAAACAACTCTGGACGAATCAGTATTTCAGAGCGCACTTGAGACGATTGGTCGAGTTGTCGGAATGGGCTTCAAACAAAGTTGATTGCTCGAAACTCGGCAGTCAACCGGAAACGGAAAAGTTTTGGGAACTTAATAGTTTAATTAGGTTGCTCAAGGGCGAATAATAACGTATAATATCACAGGAAGGAAAATATGAACTCGAAACTAATTGAAATGAGAATCGTCGCAGAAGTTGTAATTGAAAAGAACTTGAGCGAGATTCACAAGGCGTACGAACGCGGTTATATGATGGCGATGTACGACAAACATCAAATCGGATTGAAGCACGCTTACGATAAGTTGAACTTGCTATTGCCGAACGGCTACCGTAACAATTTAAGCTTCGGCGAGGCAATGCAACTCAACTCTGCAATTCAAAGTTTTCTAAGTACAAAATTGAAGGGAATATCTTATGGTAAAGAAAAGCAAACAATCAGTTGACCCCGAAGATAGAACGCACGACGCGGTATCGGCTACGATGTCGAACAGGGGCTTTTGGTGCGAGGACTGCAAACACTTCGGCGACGACTTGGATTCTTGCAAGGCATTTCCCGACGGAATCCCGATGGATTTATTGACGGGCGACACACGGCACACAGAGCCGCGAGAGGGCGACCACGGAATACAGTTCGAAGCAAAAGAAAAATGATATTAAGATGAACGGAGTCGACAAATGAATATGCGAGAATACAGAAACGGAGTCTTGCTCGGTTTTGCGTTTATGCTCGTCTTTGGGTGGGCTTGGCGCGTAGTATCAGCGTTATTTCCGCCAGAAGCACCGAGAGTACGCTTTCCCGACGCTATTTCGCGTCAAAATCGAAATCGCGAGCAAATACACGCAGAAGCAAAGAACGTCTTAGAATCGCACACAGAGCGTCTAATGAGTAAATTGCTCGACGCGATAGAAGCGGTCGAATCCGGGAGCGATAGTAACGCGATAGGCGATAACGGCATATCCGTTGGTGCTTATCAGATTCGACCGATTTATCTTGCGGACGTAAACCGGATAATCGGGTCGGACAAATTTGCTCTGAACGACAGATACGACCGAGAGAAAAGCCGAACTATGACAAGAATATATTTGACGTATTACGGTAGTGAATTGTCGTTATACGAAAAGGCGGCTCTACATTGCGCAGGGCCAGACGGTTATATGCAAATGAACAATCCCGAAGTTAAAAGATATGTCGAAAAAATAAAATATTATATGGAGTGAACTATGAAATCTTTTAATTGCTATATTTGCGGTAAAACTATTTCGAAAAAGCATTGGCGAAGAAATGACAGCACTAGAGAAGAAATGTAAAGACGAGTGCAGGCGGATAGTTATCGGAGATGGCGTTTGCGAGATGTGTGACAGGGCAACGGGGATTCAGCACCACGGGCTATTTAAGAGCAACCAGCGGTACAAATTAGACCCTGGCTTACAGTACGAACCGGACCTACAATTCTGTCTTTGTACTGACTGCCATACATCAAGACCGGAAGCTCCGCACGTTGATAACGACAAATTCCTTGCGTTTATGCGAAAAAAGGGCGGGCATTTAGCGCACAAGGCGTACAAGGTCGAAGCTGTCACATATGCCCCGCTGGTAATTAAAGATATATGGGAAGTGGATTTTGAGGCCATACTGGCCGGATTGAGAGAGAGGTAATGACCTGGACACAAGATAACGAAAAAGAGGTAAGAGAACAAATAGCCGCCCTCACAGCAGAGGTGGCAGAGTTGAAAGAGCGACTAAAACCAGCTGAGTTCTTTACAACAGAACTTTTATCGTTGGAACAAGTAATGCCACTTGATTGCAGGGCAGAGGCTAACGCCGTTATAGATGTTGTTATGGGAGAGGTAGGCAAATACAAAGCCGACAACAAAGCTCTGCTGGTCTTATTAAAGGTGGCGAAATGCCCTTGTTGTGATGGCTCTGGCGGGTTCTATGATACTTATGGAAACGCTTGCCAATGTCAATGGTGCTATGAAACTAAGCAAGCCCTTGAAAGGAGGGAGTGATGGCAGTAATAACAGAATGTCCTAATTGCGGTAGAAGTTGCTGCGATAATTATAAGCCGTATTGTAATAATTGTGTAGATGAGCTTGTAGAATCGCTCCAGTCCCAACTCGACCA
>QMNH01000124.1 GCA_003647675.1 Candidatus Falkowiibacteriota bacterium
CTACTATTTTAAAGGATTTGGCAAAAAATGAAGCCGAAGGCCTAAAAGAAGTCTATAAAAGAATAAGGCCGGGTGATTTGGCAACGACTGAGAATGCTCGGCAGTTGATATATTCCATGTTTTTTCGTTTTGACAGATATGACTTTGACCGGGTTGGCCGCTATAAATTAAATAGAAAATTCGACTTTGATATTCCCAACAATAAAGATACCCGCATATTAAGACAGGAAGATTTAATAGAAATAATCAGGGAAGTAATTAGATTAAATATCAGCCAAGGCAAAGAAGATGATATTGATCATTTAGGCAACCGCCGAGTACGAGCTATCGGCGAGTTAATTCAAAATAAATTCAGGGTAGGGCTGGCTCGCATGGAACGGATAATTAAAGACAGAATGAGCACGGCGGATATCAGCGCTATTACGCCCAATAAGCTAATTAACGCCCGCCCGGTTATAAGCGTGGTAAAAGAATTTTTTATGTCTTCTCAGCTTTCCCAGTTTATGGATCAGACAAATCCTTTGGCCGAGCTTGAACATAAGCGTCGTTTATCGGCAATGGGTCCGGGAGGTTTGACCCGCGAACGAGCCGGGTTTGATGTACGAGACGTGCATACTACCCATTATGGCCGAATTTGCCCGATTGCCACACCCGAGGGTCCAAATATCGGATTAGTCGGCCATTTAGCCAGTCATGCCAAGCTGAATAAATATGGATTCTTGGAAGCTCCCTATAAAAAGGTTTTGCATGATATTCCCAATAATCCCGAAATTACGGTTGATAAAATCGCTCACCGTGATATTTTTGAAGAAAGGGAAGGGAAGAAAAATAAATTGATAATTAAAGCCGGAGAAAGAATTAGTGAAAGCAAAGCCGAAGAATTATTAAAAAAGCTGGGCAGAGAAGCAATTATTCCGATAAAGCCGCTGGCAACAAACGAAATAATATATTTAGACGCTTTTGAAGAGGAAAAGAAGATAATTACAGCCGCTACCACGCCGGTTGATAAAAACGGCTATTTTTTAGTAGATAAATGCGAGGTTAGAAAATATGGGCAACCGACAGAAGAGGAAGTCGATAAGATAGATTTTATAGGCGTGTCCGCTAATCAGATAATTTCCGTCGCTACATCATTAATTCCTTTCATGGAGCATGATGACGGCCAGCGGGCATTAATGGGAACGAACATGCAGCGCCAAGCCGTACCGTTAATTACCGCCGAATCTCCGATTGTCGGCACGGGCGTTGAATCGCGAGCCGCCAGGGATTCTGGTCATATAATTATCGCGGATGAGGACGGAGAGGTGGTAAAAGTTGATGCCGCTACCATTGAAATTAAAAATGAAGATGGAAAAATAATAGCCTATTCGCTTACAAAATTTTTAAGGTCAAACGCTTTGACTTGCATTAATCAGCGTCCGATAATTCAGATTGGCGACAAGATTAAGGCCGGCCAAGTTTTAACTGACGGCCCTTCAATTGACAACGGCGAACTGGCTTTAGGCAGGAATATTGTCGTGGCTTTTATGTCTTGGGAAGGGTTCAATTATGAGGATGCCATTATAGTATCTGAGCGGCTGGTACGCGATGATGTTTATTCATCAATTCATATTGAAGATTATAAGATTGATATAAGAGATACTAAGCTGGGTCCGGAAATAGTAACAAACGATATTCCGAATATCGGCGAAGAAAAGTTAAAGGACTTGGATGAACGGGGAATTGTTAGGGTGGGAGCTGATGTTTCGTCCAGTGATATTTTAGTGGGTAAAATTACGCCTAAAGGGGAGACTGAATTATCGGCCGAAGAAAAATTATTACGGGCTATTTTTGGCGAGAAAGCGAAAGATGTGCGCGACTCATCTCTTTATTTGGAGCATGGCGAACACGGCAAAGTTGTTGATATAAAAATTTTTTCCCGGGAAGATGGCGATAAATTATCAGCCGGCGTATTGCAGTCTATCCAGATAACCGTGGCGAATTTGAGAAAGATCCAAGCCGGAGACAAAATGGCCGGCCGTCATGGAAACAAGGGCGTTATTTCCAAAATTGTGCCGATTGAAGATATGCCGTACTTAGAAGATGGAAACCCGGTAGATATAATTTTGTCTCCTTTAGGCATAATATCACGTATGAATTTAGGGCAATTATTGGAAACCCATCTGGGTTTCGCGGCTAAAAAACTTGGCTATAAGGTGGCGGTTCCGCCATTGAATGGCCTGACTGAAGCCCAAATTGAAGATGAGCTTAGAAAAGCAGGATTGCCGATTGACGGAAAAGTAGCGCTGTATGACGGAAAAACCGGCAAGCCTTTTGATAATAAAGTAACGGTTGGCTATAAGTATATGCTGAAGTTAAACCATATGGTTGACGATAAAATTCATCAGCGTTCAATCGGCCCGTATTCGTTAATTACTCAGCAGCCGCTGGGAGGAAAAGCCCAATTCGGCGGACAGCGTTTCGGGGAAATGGAAGTTTGGGCGATGGAGGCTTATGGGGCGGCTCACTGTTTGCAGGAAATTTTAACTATTAAATCCGATGACGTGCCCGGACGCTCAAAAGCGTACGAAGCTATAATTAAAGGTGAAACAATAAGAAAATTGAATGTTCCGGAATCTTTTAATGTTTTAACAAAAGAATTAAAAGGGCTTTGTTTGGACGTGGAATTATTAAGTAAAAATTCAGCCGTGAAGCCTGAAAATGAATCAGACAAAGAGCTAAAAAGCTAGCGCGTAAAGAAAAATAGAAAATAATGCATTAATATAAAATTATAATATGTTAAACCCAATAAAAACAACGGATTTTGACGCGATAAAATTAAAATTAGCTTCTCCCGAAGAAATTCTTTCCTGGTCAAAAGGGGAAGTGATAAGGCCGGAAACAATTAATTATCGCACCCAAAAACCCGAAAAGGACGGTTTATTTTGTGAAAAAATATTCGGTCCTTCCAAGGATTGGGAATGTTATTGCGGCAAATACAAAAAAATTCGCTACAAAGGCATAATCTGCGACAAATGCGGAGTTGAGGTTACCCGCAGTATTGTGCGTCGTGAACGCATGGGGCATATTACTCTGGAGTCCCCTTGTACTCATATTTGGTTTTTGCGTGGCTTATCATCCAAAATAGGCTTGCTTTTGGGCCTATCAATGCAGGCGCTGGAAAAAGTTATTTATTTTGCCAGTTTTATCATTACTGACGTTAACATGGAATTAAAAGAAGCAACCATAGAACAAATTAAAAATGAATATAAGCACAAAAAGAAATCAATCGAGGATGAATTTAAAAAACAGGTTAATGAAATAAAAAATCGGAAAGCAAAATTGTTGCAAGCCGGTAAAAGCGAAAAAGAAATAGAAAAAGAAATTGTCGGAGAAATCGAGTCTTTGGAAAGCGTAAAAGAGGAAAAATTGGATAATTTAAATAATGCTTTTGATCAGGCGCAAAGAGAGTTAAAGGAATTAAAGCCGTTGTTAATTATTCCGGAGTATACATACCAGAATTTAAGCTTAAAATACGGACATATTTTTGAAGCCGGCATTGGCGCGGAAGCGGTCAGGAAGTTACTGGAAAAAATTGATTTGAAAAAAATCATAAAAAGCCTGGAAGAAGAATTAGAAGTTGTTATTGACTCGAAAAAAGAGAAGATGACCCGGCGTTTAAAATTATATAAAACTTTAGAGGCTCACAACATAAGACCGGAATGGATGATATTGACAGTTGTGCCGATTATCCCGCCGGATTTAAGGCCGATGGTCGCTCTGGACGGGGGAAGATTCGCGACTTCCGATTTAAACGATTTGTATCGCCGGGTAATAAACAGAAATAACCGTCTAAAACAGCTGATTGAGCTTAACGCGCCGAAAGTAATATGCCGGAACGAAAAAAGAATGCTGCAGGAAGCGGTTGA
>QMNH01000125.1 GCA_003647675.1 Candidatus Falkowiibacteriota bacterium
AATTATTTATTTAATTTATGATAAATTTAACTAAAATATTAAATAATTTTTATATATTAAGACAAAATGTTTTAGCTTCATTTTCGGCTCTTTTTGCTTTTTTAAACGTAAAGATATATTTAATAATTTTATTTATAATTAATTTAACATGCTGGTTTTTTGCCCGCTATATTAATTCGGCAATAGACCAGGCGCAAATTGCCTTACATTACAGTGTAGATTTTGGGATTGATTTATACGGAGATATAAAAAAAATTTATATTTTACCTTTACTGGGAATAATTATTATTATTGTAAATTTCGTAATTCTTTCTGTTTTGGCAAGATTTAATACTAAAGATATTAATTTTAATTCCCACCTTTTGTTTTTGGCGGCTTTGATTTCAAATATAATGCTGCTGGGAGCTATAATTTCTATTTATATAATTAATTTTTAAAAAATTATGCAAGATTTTTTTGTTATAAAAATTCTTTTTTTTACTACTTTATCTTTTGTGTTTACAATTATTTGGACGCCTTTTTTGACCCATTTTTTATATAAGCATAACTTAGGAAAACATATCAGGGACGATGGAACAACGCCGATTTACACTAAGTTGCATGAAAGAAAAAAAGGTACGCCCACTATGGGGGGATTACTGATTTGGGTTACGGCTTTGTTGTTCAGCGTTATCTTTTTTTATTTAGCAAAATTTTTGCCCTGGGAAATATTCAAGCAATTAAATTTTCTTTCGCGAAGCCAAACTTTATTGCCGCTGGGATGTCTAGTAGCTTCGGCCTTGGTCGGATTGGCTGATGATTTTTTGGACATTAAAAAGTTAGGGTATAAAAATAGGGGAATCAAATTTAGCCACAAGCTTATAATTTATGCAATTATAGCTTTAGTCGGCGCTCTCTGGTTTTATTTTAAGTTAGATTGGGATTTGATTCATATTCCCTTTATTAATCATTTTAATATCGGGTGGTATTATATTTTGTTTTTTATTGGGGTGGTGGTCAGCACGGCATTTGCCGTTAATCAGACCGACGGTTTAGATGGATTGGCAGGCGGAACTTTAATTATAGCTTTTGCTTCATATGCCGTAATTGCTTTCGCGATGGGAAAATATGACCTAGCTGTTTTTTGCGGTGTATTAGTCGGTGCGCTATTGGCTTTTCTTTGGTTTAACATTAATCCGGCCAGATTTTTTATGGGCGATACCGGATCAATTTCTTTGGGTGTAACATTGGCCTTAATGGCGCTTTATACTAATACGGTTTTTATATTGCCTTTTTTAGGATTTATTTTTGTCATGGAAGCGGTTTCAACTATTATCCAAATTTTATCTAAAAAATTTTTTAACGGTAAAAAAGTTTTTATATCATCGCCAATCCATCATCATTTTGAGGCAGTGGGCTGGTCGGAGCCTAAAATTGTTATGCGTTTTTGGCTTATTTCCGGAGTGATGGCAGTTATCGGACTCATTATATTTTTATTGGATAAAACAATATAAATGGCAATAATTAAAAAATCATCCAAAAGCAGCACTGCCCGCCATGAACCGGACAAGCAGTTAATCGCGGTTATTTTTGTAGTTTTAATATTCGGTCTGGTAAGCTTGTCCAGCGCTTCGGCCGTGGTAGCATACGCGAAATCCGGCGATGCTTATTATTTTTTTAAACACCAATTATTCGGATTGGGCCTGGGCTTGGCTGCTTTTTTGTATTTTTCGAAAGTTGATTATCATGTTTGGAAAAAATATGCTTTTGGTTTTTTACTTGGATCAGTTTTATTGCTGCTGCTTGTTTTTATTCCCGGCCTGTCGGCCAAATGGGGACAGGCCAGGAGCTGGATTAATGTTTTCGGCTTTTCCCTGCAGCCTTCCGAGTTTGTTAAATTATCTTTTTTATTGTATTTGGCGGCCTGGCTGGAAACCAGGAAAGAAGAGCTGCACGATTATTCAAGAGGAATCGGCCCTTTTGTCGCGATTCTGGGAATTATTGCTTTTTTATTATTATTACAGCCTGACATTGGCACTTTATCAATCGTAGCGATTACTTCATTGATAGTATATTTTGTGGGCGGAGGAAAATTTAAGCATATTTTTATAATTTTATTGTTTGGCTTTTTAAGTTTTGCCTTAATGGTGCAATTTAAAACTTATCAGCTCAATCGTTTTAAATGCCTGATCGATCCCGGTTTTAGCAGCCAGGATATTTGCTACCAGACAAACCAGTCCTTAATTGCCGTCGGTTCGGGCGGAATAACGGGCCGGGGCCTGGGCGCGAGTAGGCAAAAGTATATGTATTTACCGGAAGTGAGTGGTGATGCTATTTTCGCGATTATCGCGGAAGAGACAGGATTAATAGTGAGCGTATTATTGGTAGGTTCTTATATTTTTATATTTTATCGCGGTTATTTAATTTCCAGGCGCGCGCCTGATGATTTTGGCCGGATTTTAGCGATTGGTATTGTTAGCTGGTTAAGCTTGCAGGCCATAATAAATATCGGCGGCATAATTAATCTTATACCAATGACCGGCGTCCCCTTGCCGCTTGTAAGTTATGGCGGTTCGGCGATATTGGCAGCGCTTGCTGCTTGCGGTATTCTGGTCAACATAAGTAAGCAAACACGAGTTTAATATAATAAAATTGAAAATTTTTTAATTAATTTTATATTTTGCTTAACATGAGCTATTAATTTATTGAGTTGTTTATAGCTATGGGTTATAATAAAACAATGAAAATATTATTTACCGGCGGAGGAACAGGCGGTCCGGTAACGCCTCTTTTGGCCTTGATTGATTCAATCAGAAATAATCCGGAATTTTGTAATGCAAAATTTTTGTGGATTGGCACAGAAAAAGGGATTGAGAAAGAAATGGTTTTTAAAGAAAACATAGCATACAAAAGCATAAAGTGCGGTAAATTAAGGCGATATTTTTCCTGGAAAAATTTAATAGATCCGTTTTTTATTTTTTATGGTATTTTGCAGTCTTTTTTAATAATAAAAAAATGGAAGCCAAGTATTGTTGTAAGCGCTGGGGGATATGTCAGCGCTGGGGTAATTTGGTCGGCTTGGCTTTTGCGGATACCTATTTTAATTCACCAGCAGGATCTAAGGCCGGGCCTTGCCAATAGGCTTATGGCGCCATTTGCTAAAATTATAACAGTGACTTTTGAGAAGTCACTTGATGATTATGGGAAAAAAGCCATGTGGACGGGAAATCCAGGAAGAAATAAGCTAAAAAATTTTAAAATAGACAAACGTTCTGCTTTGCAAAAATTGGGGCTTCATGACAAGTTGCCGGTAATTTTAATATTAGGCGGAGGAACTGGCGCGGAAGCGATTAATGACTTGGTAAAAGAAAGCATGGATGAATTAATTAAATTTACGCAAGTTCTGCATTTAACGGGCAAAGGCAAAAGTAATGGCGCAAAACATGAAATAAAAAATTATCGCCAATTTGATTTTTTGCATACCGAGGGTCTAGCCAAAGCTTTCACGGTCGCTGATATTGTAGTATCGCGGGCAGGCATGGGCGCTTTAACCGAGTTGTCTCTTTTGGGCAAGCCCGCTATAATAATTCCAATTCCGGATTCACACCAAGAAGATAACGCCCGGGTTTTTAAAGATAATGAAGCGGCTTTAGTACTTGATCAAAAAATATTAAATAGAAACGAGTTTATTAAAAACATAAAAAGCCTGCTAAATAATTTTGAATTAAAAGACAAATACTCAGGAAATATCGGAAAAATTTTAAAAAATAAAGCTAACGAAAAAATTATTAAAATAATATGGAAACTTGTGGCTTAATTATAAAAGGCAAATATGTTTTAACAATGGACAAGGAGTTAAGAGTTTTCCGGGACGGCGCCGTAGCACTAAAAGAAAATAGAATTTTAGCGGTCGGAGCGGCCAAAGAG
>QMNH01000126.1 GCA_003647675.1 Candidatus Falkowiibacteriota bacterium
ATCCGCCCCTGGTTTCGCCGGCCACGGTCCGCGAGGGAAATAAAGTATTAACTTTCATGATCTGGCCGGTAGCTTCATCCGCTTCCGGAGAACCGTAGACTTTTTCTATTTCGTACCCGCTAGCATCCAAAACCAGCTTAAGGTCAAATACCAGCGGAGTCACCATCAACTCAAACTCATCATCCATCCTGGCCTTAAACTCGCTAGCGGAATGGACTGAGTAATAATTCGCCCCCCTAATCTTGGTAATCGCCTCTACTAATTCGGTGTTAAAATCAACTCCAATACCGATGAAAGTAGAATAAATATCATTGTCGGCATTGCGCTCGGTAATGCCAAAAAGGCCTTCTTCGCCGGTATCCCCCAGGTTGGGCATAGCATCAGTCAAAAATATTATCCGGTTTTCATATTCATTTTTGTCAATATCCAAATATTCATCAAATTGCTCGGTGCCCAGCTTCATCCCGGCCGACATTTGGGTACCGCCGCGATCGTTAATCTCAAGAATGTGATCTTTTATCGCCTGCATGTCAATATTGCCGACCAGGTTCAAAGGCTTGGCCAAATACGCCTGGCTTTCAAATAAAACCATGCCGAAACGATCTTCTTTTTCTAAATTATCCAGCAAAGCCACAACCGATTTAGCCGCAATCTCCATTTTTGATTTGCCCGCGTCTTCGTCTTCCCGGTCTATTGCCTGCCGGCTGCCGAAACTGTCGTAATAATATTGGTTAAAAGACGAGCCCATTGAGCCGGAAATATCCAAAACAATTACAAGATTAAGCTTTTTGCGCTTAAAATCCGATTCCTTAATGCCGGAATTAAGACCAACAGAGAGATAATAATCTTGCTTTTCGGAATAAGGGTCGCGGGTAACCGCGTAAGTATAGGAAGGGCAAAATAATTTTTTGCATTCCTCGGTCTGTCCGGTATCAAAATAATAATCATAAAATAAGCCTTCATAAGTAATATCAGTCGGTATTGGCAAATAATTATTGGCAATATTCTCCCGGAAATTATTTACGTCCTTGGCCCCGCCGACCGCAAATCCAAGATTGTCAGAAACCATTGGCGCTGATTCATAAGCTGTCCCTATACTTTTAAGGGATGCTCCCAAGCTAGGACCGGAGCCAGATAGTCCTAAATTAGTGGCGTAGCCAGTCCCCAGGTTAACACTGCCGCTTGACCTTAGACCGACCGAGCCGGAATATTTTAAAATAGCAAACCCTCCGCCTGAAACCAAAAAAAGCAAAATGCCAAGGGTAATAAATGATTTAATAAACCTTATTTTATTGTCCTGGCGGCGCTTTCTTGTATAACGGATAATACCGAGTGCTAAAAATAAGATTGCCAAGCAAACTAAAGTACCAAGGTAATAAAATATCAATTGTTCAATGTCAAAGTCAATGCTTTTGATATATTTATATATGGTCCAAAAAAATAAAAAAGTATAAGCCGCAAAACCGATAATAAACAAATAAACAAATAGGATAATCCCCCCAATCGCTTTTAAAATTTTGCCGGCTACTTGCTTGGCTTTGGATTCGCCCGCGGATTTAGCCAATATTCTGCCTGCAATCATCATTAAAATCGCCACAGCCAATAACCCCGCAAACACGCCAATAAATAAATTTAGTTCTAATTCTGAAAAAATTTCATTATAATTTATTGCCGGGGCGTTATAGACCCAATCATCAACATTGCCCCAAAATTTTATTTTCGGCCAAAAATAATAAATTACTCCGCTGACCGCCAAAACAATAAAGGCCAAGCCAATTAGCCCTTTTTTATTACCGGCCGGCGCCGTTGATGTTTCTGCTTCTGAATTTTTAATATCAAGATTGTTATTTTTCATATTATTTTCTTGATCCATAAAATTATCTTTATAATTTATACTTAAAATTTATTTAAAAAGTAACAGTTTAAAAAATAAGCCCAAATATTTATTCATATCTGAGCTTTAAAAAACTTTTAACAATATTTTAATTATACCATTTTTTCTATTATTAGACAATAAAAAACCCGCACCTTTAAAATGTTGCGAGCCTTTTTCCTGTTTATAGTAAATTATTATATTATTATCTTAATTATAACAAAAAACGCCTGTTTTGGCGATTTTACTGCTTATTACTATTATTTATTTTACTATATTCTGACATTCGGAGGTAATGTTAAAATGTTATTATTTCTTCTTCGCCCTTCCGTAGCTTCACGCAAAGGAGGGTTCACTCCTCTTAGTCACAACGAAGATATAATTTTTCAACTTTTTTACGAGCCCACTCTGTTTTACGCAAAAATGTTAAACTAGAATTTATGCTTGGATTTTTAGAAAAACAATTTATCCGTATCTCCTTACCAAGTTCTTCCCAGCCATACTTCTCAACCAAATCTTCAAGGATTTCTTTGAGCGTAATGCCGTGTAATGGATTATTATTTTGAGGAGTTGTATTTTTATCTTTCGTATTTGTCTTTGTCATATACTTTAAATTTAATCTATATTATAATATGGATTATTTTTTATTTATAATCAAGTTAAGGGAATGTAAAAATAGCTATCTAATAATAGATAATTAAAAAAGTATTACCGAAGTCTTGATTTTTTCTTATTATTTAAAAATTTAATAAAATTTTCTTTGGATGAATTTATAATCCTGTCCGGACCAATTTGATTAGCTTCCAAAAGATCGCAAAGGTCTAACAAAAGACGGTAGGCCTTATTGCGTTCCGGTGATTTCACTCCGACGATCTCTTCGGATTGCAAATCTTTGTCTTTGATATTTTTTAATTGCCCTAGATTGTGAAAATCATAACTGACGGAAAATTTTAAATTGGGAAGCCGGGCTGCCTGAGCCAATAATAATTGGTAAAAATTCTTACTTGGCACAAAACTATTCAAATTAATCTCAAAAACCTTGCCTTTCTTCTCCATGGCCCCCAACACTTCTTCCCACATCCGCCAATAATCGGATTCCAAAGATATGAATTTTTCCCGGCTGTCTTGAATAAAATTATCGTCAGAATCTTCTACGTCTTTTTTTCCGATAATTTTCTTAATACTGTCCCAATCTTTTTCAGTTTCCATTTTTTCCAACGCCCCTGACAGATCCTTGTCTTCACGCCAGTATTTCTTAAAATAAGCCCAATCATGCGGATAGAATTCAATATGACGATTTGGATGTCCGATAATATCCACGTCCGGATTATTAATCGCGGTTAAAAAAGAAGCTTTGATAGCTTCCGATTCTCTTTGCCTGTCTATGACATGGCGAGAAGCGATTACCACATCCATTTTCCCTAATACTTCGGGCGGCAAATCCAACACAGCTTGACCGTCCTGATCAAAAAAAATACTGGCCTCGACAGAAGAATATGCTTCTATCCCCTTTTCGGACGTTTCTTTCCGCGCGGCCAATTCCTCGGCCTGTTCCAAAAGCAGCCGGCAAATATGATCATCGGCCTTAAGCTGGCGAGGATTGCCCGGATCAGAGCCGTGCTCGGTAATCACGGCAAATTCCAAACCCTGTTTAGCATAAAAATCCAATACGCGCTCTATTCTGTGCGCCTTCTCTTTGTTGTCCAGCCCGGCCTCCCGGTTATATTCATCGCTTAATACGCTATGGGTATGCATTTCACCCCGGAAATACTTATTTATACGCTCTTGCCAGTTAACTTTCTCTAAATCATCCGGCTTAGCCTGATAATTATTAACTTGTTCAATTTTATTTTCCATATAAATTAATTTAATAAGTCTTTATTTAAAACCTGGCCCCACTCACTAACTACAAATATAATCACCGGATCAAGCCAGTCTTTAAGCGCCTCCTCTCTCAACTTTTTCCCCAATTTTTTCTTTTAAAAAT
>QMNH01000127.1 GCA_003647675.1 Candidatus Falkowiibacteriota bacterium
GATTTAAACTTGCCTTTTCGTTTTTATAAACCTTTTCAAATTTTTTTTTTTTAGGTGATTTGTTTAGCATTCTAATTTTTTACACTAGCACTATTTGGTTAATTTTTTTCTTTTTTTGGCTCGTCTTTTTTTAATTACGTTGCGGCCGTTTTTAGTCAGCATTCGATTCATAAAACCATGCTTTTTTTTACCTTTTCTTTTTTTGGGTTGATATGTTCTTTTGGGCATATTTTTTAAAATTTAAAACCGTAGAACTTTATTTCTACGCTTTTTAAAAAAATTTAATATAATTCTTTTTTTCTTGTTTTATTTTAGTTAGTGTGTAAAAATTAGTGCGAAGTTAAAAATTTAAGATTTTTACAGATTTTTTATAAAATTTTTTGAAGTGATATAGTAATATTAGTGAAAACAATTTTATAAAAAATATGTGAAAATATTAATTTTTAAGCCGTTGCTAGTTTTTACACACTAACTAATTAAATTAAAGATAGCATTTCCTTCTATAATAGTCAACGCTTTTTTTTGTGTTGTTGGCGCCACTCTTTAAAAAATTAAAAAGTAACTTTTTAATTTTTTTTCAGTTAACAATTTGTTTATAGACTGCTTTTTCGTTTGTTTACTGCTTGTGTTTTTATTGTTGTTAAAATTTAATGAAAAGTTAATATAATTAAATTTTTTCGTTTTATTAACTTTTTGTTTTTATTTAACACAAGTTGTTTTCATTTTTTACACTTTCATTTTTAACTTATTTTTACTTAACTATAGTAATTTAAAATAAATTTTCTACTTACTAACAGTATTATTATATATTATTATCAGTTAAATTAATTTAATATATAAATAAAGAACAAATTATTCACTAAATAAATCCACCCCCACAAACAGTGGATATATAAAAATTAAAATTAATTTACTAAAAATTTAAAATACATAAACTATTTACAAACAAAAAAAGAAGGGGTAAAGTAAACAAATAAACACACTTTTTATTAACAACTTATAAACATAAACAGGGGTTTTTAAAAAAAAATATAATTGTTATACTAATAAAGCATATAATTTTTAAAACGTTTATTTGGTTTAATAAAAAAACGTAGTAAAATTAATTATAAATTTAAAATTTGTAATTAAACTTTTTTATGAATAACGATCAATTGTGGCAAGCGGTTTTAGGGGAAATAGAGTTAAATTTATCTAAAGCAAATTTTACAACTTGGTTTAATAATACTTTTTTATCTGTTTGTGATGAAGAAAAAATAATAGTAGGTGTTCCTAACACTTTTACTAAAGCTTGGCTTGAAAAAAAATACCATAACCAAATCGCTCAAGCCTTGGAAAATGTCAGTAATAAAAAAATTAAAACAATTATTTATAAAGTAGAGGCCAGAAAACATAGTCCAATGGGGGATTTGCTGAAAAAAATAAAATTTAAAAAAGACAACGCAGAAGAAAAAACAGATCCAATCAACCGTTTTAGACTAAACAACCGTTATTTATTTAATTCTTTTATAGTCGGAAAAGGAAATGAACTGGCTCATGCCGCCAGCCAGGCAGTAGCCGCTAATCCGGGTAACGCGTACAATCCTTTATTTATTTATGGAGGAGTCGGGCTTGGTAAAACCCATTTACTGCAGGCAATTGGGCATGAAGTTTCTAAAAAAACAGATAAAATTTTATACGTAACCAGTGAAAAATTTACCAATGATTATATTCAGGCGGTAAAAAGCGGTAAAGCAAAAGATTTTAAAGAAAAATATCGCAATGTAGATTTACTTTTAATTGATGATATTCAATTTATGGCCGGCAAAGACGGCACTCAGGAAGAATTTTTTCATACTTTTAATGAATTACACCAAGTTAATAAGCAGATCGTAATTACTTCGGATAGGCAGCCGAAATCCATACCGGCTCTAGAAAAAAGGCTTTTATCTCGTTTTGAATGGGGGATGATAGCGGATATTGTGCAGCCAAACATTGAAACCCGGATAGCAATTTTAGAATCCAAATGCCGGGAAAAAAATTACTCCTTAGACGAAGAGATTTTAAATTATGTGGCCAGCAATGTAATAAATAATATTAGGGAGTTGGAGGGAGCCTTGAATCGCTTAATTGCTTATCATGAATTTAATAACTCAAAACCAACCCTAGACTCTACAAAAAATATATTAAACAGCTTAATATCAAATCTAAAAGCCAAGTCAACTACAAGTAAAAATATAATGGACGCTGTTTCCAGTTTTTTTGATGTTCAGATTAAGGATATTACCGGTAAAAGCCGGAAAAAAGAATTGGTTTATCCTCGCCAAATTACAATGTATTTAATGAGAAAAGAATTAAATACGTCTTACCCAACAATTGGACAAGAGCTGGGAGGAAGGGATCATACCACAGCTATGCATGCTTATAATAAAATGATAAAAGAAATAGACAATAGTGAAAAAGTTAAACAGGACATAGAGTCCGTAAAACAAGTTTTATATAGTAATTGCTAAAAGCTTTATGAAAATAACAAGTTTACAGGAAAATTTAAAAAGTGGTTTGTTTTTTGTGGGCCATATTGCGGGTAAAAACGTAAATTTACCGATCCTTAATAATGTAATGATAGAAGCTAAAGATAAAAATATTAAATTAATAACTACTGACCTGGAGATTGGAATCGTGGCCCTGGTTAGGGGGAAAATTGAAACCGATGGCGTTTTTACGGTTGATGCAAAAGTATTGTCGGAATATGTTTCTTTGCTCCCCAATAAAAAAATAGATATTAATAAAAAAGACACCAGTCTAATTATAGAATGCGATAATCATAAGACTACCATAAAAGGCCAGGCGGCTGACGAGTTTCCTTTAATTCCAAAAGTAGAAAAAAAAGAGTATTTTAAAATAAATTCAGACGATTTTAAAAAGGCTTTAGCTCAAGTTATTTTTGCGGTTTCTCCTTCTGAAACCAGGATTGAATTATCCGGAGTACTTTTTGATTTTAACAAAGACAATTTAACAATCGCCGCTACCGATAGTTACCGACTGGCGGAAAAAAAAATAAAAGTGGAAACAAACGGCTCGGAAAAGAAAAGAATTATTATTCCGGCTAAAACCCTGCAAGAGGTGATAAGGATATTGTCAGCGGTAAAAGCTGAGGATCTTAGCGAAAAAGAGAAAAAGGTAGAAATTTATGTTTCTGAAAATCAGATTTTATTTAATTTCGGTAACATTGAATTGGTTTCGCGCCTAATTGAAGGCCAATATCCGGACTATAAGCAGATTGTTCCGGTTAATAAGGAAACAGAAATTAAAATTAATAAGAGCGAGCTGGTTAGGGCAGTTAAGGCTGCTTCGATTTTTTCTAAAACCGGAATTAATGATATTAATTTGGATTTTCCGATCGGCAAAAATCAAGCCATAATTTCTTCGGCTTCCACTCAGCTGGGTGAGAATAAAAGCGACTTGGCGGCGCAGGTGACGGGCAAGGACAATGGGATTGTGGTAAATTTCCGCTATTTATTGGATGGTATTAACAATATTGATTCTGAGGACGTTAAAATAGAAATTATTAACAATTCCACGCCTTGCGTTTTAAGGCCGGACAAGGATGACAGTTATTTGTATGTGATTATGCCGATTAAACAGTAGAAAATAAAAGAAATTTGTATATTAATGTGTAATTGTATTGTTTTATGATTACACATTTTTTTAAATAAATTTTCTATTCATCTTTTTCCTTGAATAGAAATTTATAATAATATTTTAACTTATATTAAATAAAAATATTGCAAGTTCGTATATAACTTGTTAGGTGAAATAACAAAAAACTTTTAAATCATTTTGCAATTTTATTTTTAAAATTATGAGCATCCAACTA
>QMNH01000128.1 GCA_003647675.1 Candidatus Falkowiibacteriota bacterium
ACAAAAAAATGGCGTCTACTCTCTGCTGAGGAGTGCGTCGAGAGGTTGATATAGTGGGACAGTTCGAGGTTTTGGGGTGGCTCGTCAAGCAAAGAAAGCTCGACGATAATAAAGAGTTTACGAGCACAGAAATATATGAGGGTCTGAACGGGAGAAAATCCTGTTATAGTCTTTCTTCTGTGCGTCGCTGTCTCTTTCCTTTGTGTACGCTCGGGTATGTTGAGACTCGTCTGACGCGTACTATTCCGAAGAGTTTCGGTACGCTGAGAAAGTACAGGGCTTCAAAGAAAGCAGTCGAGGAAAGGTTATGAAGTGGCTTCTTCATATTCTTGAGTGGTTGTTCGGACAAAAGAAACCAAAGAAATAACGGAGGTTAATTTAAAATGAGAACAGAAGAAGAAATCAAGGAAAGGATTAAACACGCAGAGGAGTTTAAGGCAAGAGAAACAGTTCAAGGGGCAATAGGCTATTGGGATATAGAGATTAACCTTTTGAAATGGATTACGAAGATATGATACAACCTTTAGTTGATGATGTGGTAATGATGTTTAAAATGAAATCGAAAATATTAAACATTATAAGTTTGGTATGTATATGCTGGATTTTTGGCTTTAAATTGTGGTTAATGGAAAAATAGGACACTTGTTTTCCCTATGTTAGAGTAAATTAGACTAAAGATAGAGTAAAAACGGAGAGTTATTTATGGAAATGAAGAATAAGTGTATAATGTGCGGAGAAGAAGCAACAACAGAGTATAATATTTCATATCCGAAAGACAAGAGAAAAGCAATAAGAGTTTTTGTTTGTTCTAAAAATGAGTGTTATGAAAAAACAAAGGCAAACACATAAACGGACATTACTTTAAAATGATAATTAACAACAAACAGACTCTGTGTTCGTCGTGTGGTAAGGAAACAAAAAGCGTAAGAAACACTTTTTGGAATCCTTTAATTTGGAGATGTTGTTATTGTGGTGAAGTAAAATAGGAGGGTTATTTATGGAAAATGAATTGAGAAGAGAAATAGCTAAACTTTGGTGTATTTGGAACTCTCATTATATAACAGATAAATTATTCTTAGATGAAATTGAAAAGCTTATTGGGAAAGATGAATTATTATCTGTTTGGCGTGAAAGCCAAAATTTAAGGAAATAAGGACAATTGTTTTCCCTATATTAGAGTAAGTTAGACTAAAGATAGAGTAAAAACGGAGAGTTGTTTAAAATGAGCCAAATAAAGAAAAAGAGTCAGGATGGGGTCGTAGTTTGGTAGACTTCGACAGCGAAGCAACTATCGCGAGTTCCGCTTATGATATTGAGCGAGTACAGATTCTCAAGAAAAGAGAGTATTTTCTCGAAGCAGTCGAGACGTACGAGAAGAACATAAGGAAAGGTATTGAGTCGAGTAGTCACGTCACGGGAGCTCGTCTTATGAACTTATTCTTTCAGTTGTATAGTATGCTTAAACGGAAGCTCAAAGAAGGAGACTTCGACGCTCTCGAGAAACGAGTTAAGAGCGAAGACTACGGGCAACACGTAGAAGCCTTCCTAAAAATCAGCGAGTTCCTTGACGAACTACAACTCACAAAGATAGACACGAAGAAGAATCTCGGCGGAAATCTCGTTAAGCGTAACAAAGCTCAGGGGTGGGGATAAGTGACTGCTCACGCAAAAAAGTATTTTTATGAACACGGACTCCCCTTCCCGCAAGACTTAAAGAAAGAAGTTCTTGAGCCCCTTATCCGTGACCTTAACAGAGAGCCGAGCATACTTGTTCTTGACGGGACTTCAGGCACAGGAAAGACGAGTCTCGCCGTACACTTAGCGGACTGCGTAAACGAAATGAATGGACAGTTAATAGTCGACCTGACCCCACAGAACAATATTCAATTAGGACACGGCGGGGTCGACCTGACGGAAATGAGCGAGAAGGCTTCAGAAGCGGGGTTTATTGTTTTTATCTTTGACGAAGCAGACTTCGAGAAAAAAGGGACTATGACGAAGTATAACCGTAACCTTCACAAGTTCTTTCGTGAATATCGACAATTAAAGATTCTTATTATCCTCGTTATTCAGAGCGTCTCGTGGCTCGATAATGACCTACACGACGGGGGGCTCATTAAAGGACTGATACACCTTCACGACCCGACAAAGAATTATACGTCTTACTCCGTGTATGACTTGGAGAACTTATCTTACTTGCTCGACCGTATGGAGCGACTCGGGAGACATAAGAAGCGTAAGGCTTACACTGTAGTTCACGGTTATAAGCGGGGACAGTTCCTCGACTTATCTCCTGAGCGAAGGGAGCAGTTGCGTCTCCTCAGTACGAGCTTCAAGAAGAAGACGCGAAAAGCTATCGTGAAAAATTTAAAAGCGGATAAGACATAAATTATCCCTTAGTATAGTTAATAGTATATTAGAGTGGAATTGTGGAGAAAACTACACAGGTATTGGGAAAGGGTACGGCGTGGCTAACGACAGGATTTATCGGGCTCTCAGGCTTCGGTCTGTGCCTTATGGCTCATAAGTATTATGTTGCTTTTGGTATGGCGATAATAGGAGTCTTCTCAGCGTATATGCTAGGAAGACCTGAGGAGAAAAAATGACTCTTGAACGAAAACCCTTCGATAGCCTACGTCTCGAAGAAGATAGGATTAAGGATAAGGGAGCGGTCTTCAGCGTTTGGCTCAACAACAAAGAAATAGACGAGCTCGGACGATATAAGGAGCTCTTACAACAAGAGAAAGACAGCACGACGCTTAAACAACTCGCGGAGCTCGGCAAACTTCTCATAGAACGCGACTTAACGGGCGAAGTTATGAAGCTCGTCCTAAGCAATATGAAGAAGAACGAGCGTCTCGGACTGCTCTATATCGAGGGGAAAACCCGCAAATCTAACAGAAAAATAGGGGAGTTCTAAGAGAAATGTATTTTATAACCCTGCGTAACAGATTCAATAAATCAAAGAAGGTGGAAAAATGGTATTAATTGAAAAAATTAAGAAACTCTTCGGGAGATTCGCAGAGGTTTCAAAATATAAAGTAAAAGTACAGGGTCGAGTCGCGGAAGCTTATGTAATTGACGGACAGCTTTTTTCAGTCAAAGGGTGGGAAGGGTTTATCGGCAAAAACGGAAAAATCTATCGAAAGAAAAGTCTCGCGATAAAATACGGTGGTGGTGTAATATGAAAAGGTTTCAGCAATTAAAGCCGACGATAGAACAAAAAGCTTATGCTCGTAAGTTCACGAGGAAAAGTATTGAGCTCGTGGGTTGTAACAAAGAAGAGAGCGACAGAGAAGAAGGTATCTTTTACGGATTCTTAGGAGAGACTATCGTCGCCGATATATTCGAGCAACAAAGACCGCTCCCCAAGAACAAAAAGGACGAAGGATTCGATTTACTTTATAACGGGGCAAAGATAGACGTCAAAGTAAGGACGGGGTACGCAATACCCAAAGAAGATTATTATGTCAGTTTCTACGCGAAACAAGCGAAGAAGAGTAAGGCAGACTATCTCCTCTACTTATTGTTTAATCCTGAGAAAGAAGTCTTCTACGTCGCAGGGATTATGAGCGTCAAAGGTTTCCTTAACTTCGCGAAGCTATACAAGAAAGGAGACAGTATAAAGGGTATGAACGGACAACTGCTCTTTAAGGTCAAAGACGAGTCAGAAGAACAATACCGCGTCTGTATCAAAGACCTCGCGGAGTGCGAACTATTTCCAAAAGAAAAAGTTCTTCGCTATTAAGAAAGCGACGTATATCATAGCGACCCCTAAGACGCTCATTAACGCCGTCTCAACAGCGACGGCGTACGCGAGAAGGGGAAAGACTAAGAGAA
>QMNH01000129.1 GCA_003647675.1 Candidatus Falkowiibacteriota bacterium
AAATATTTATGCTAATGGAGCGAACGGCGTTCTTGACGGCGGCGGCGGTTCCGGCGGAAGCGTATGGATTAACACGGAAACCATTGAAGGGTCGGGAACGATTACCGCGAATGGAGGCGTTGGTTATAATGCTAATTGTGGCGGCGGCGGTGGCGGGCGTATCGCTATATATTTTAGTTGTAATAATTCTAGTATTAATTATTCAGTAAGTGGAGGCACTGGTTATGAAAATGGTGGAGATGGCTCGCTGTATCCCGGAGATAATTCTACAATTTCCACCCAAGCCGCAACAGATATTTCGAAAATCGCAGCTACCGGTAATGGTTCGGTAGACGAGATGGGATTTAAAAGCATAACCCAGCATGGCCATGCCTGGAGCACCAGCCCTTCCCCGACTATCGGCGGCCTGCATTCCGAACTGGGCGTCAAAGCATGTTCCGGTTTTTTTAGTTCACCCATAGATAGTTTAACTGGCGGCACTACCTATTATATCCGTTCATATGTTACGATTGACGGCGGCACTACTATATACGGCGATGAAGAGGAATTTACGACTTCAGCCGCCAAATACCGCTTCAATCCAGGCGGGTATTATAAGTTTAAGGGTAGTTTTAAGTTTTATTAGTTAAGAAACGGGAAATTGATTTTAATATATTATTTTTTAAATTTAATGTTAATTTTATCCAGACATGGTTTTAACGCTGATAGGACGCTGATGGCTGCGCTGATAGGACGCTGAAAAATATATGGAAAACGTTTGTGATAATAGCATCGTTCGCGGGTAGAGACGAGGCATGCCTCGTCTCTACGGACATGACCATACATATAGATACGGTTAGCCGTATACCCCGAAATAATTAATAGAATAATATGTTGCCACATTATTTTTTTATTCCTGTTTTTGTAATTAATCCAATTCAACTTGTGGAAAAATAGGCATATTTATATAGTAATATGTGGATAAAATAGATGTATATAAATTATTATTATTTAATAAAATATAATATTTAAAAAAAATTTTTAAAACCAGGCTTTAATATTAAATATTATTTACCTAATATTAAATATATATATATTTATTAATACAATTAATAACAATAAATTTATTAGCGTAAATTTATTATTTTATGTCATAATATACGTTTTTTATAATAGGAAAAATCAACAATTTGTGATATAATATGATTAAGATTTTTTAGAAATAGAAATAAAAATAAAAACAATTTTCATGTAAAATTATAATAACAAATTAAATAAAAAATAGCTGATTCCCCCATGCTCAATAACCCTAAATTTTACATATATTTTATATATGAAAAACTAATGCCGTTTTTGCGGTGTTAGTTTTTTTTATTGGAAATAATATTAGCCTTATAAATTTTTCTTGAATTATGGATTTATAGGATTAATATGATTATAAAAAATATTACAATAGCCAAAGTAATAGGTTTTGCGCTAGTTTTTGTATTTATGCCGGTTTTCGCGCGGGCAGCCATGCAGAGCCAGAATTATGTAATTTACGATTCGGTTATGCATAGTTTTGACGGGCCGGTTATTTCCAGTGCGACACATAGCGTGTCGGGACAGAGCGCGACCGTGACCTGGAATACCGATATAATCGCGGATGGGTTTGTGGAATACGATACAAACAGCGGTTTTAGCGCCAGCAAAGAACAAGGCTCAAGCGTAAAAGATTCTACCGGTCATAGCGTGGTTGTCGGTGGACTGGAAGCTAATACGCTTTATTATTACCGCGTAAAATCAGAGCGCGTAAACGGCGGTATTACGGTTGATTCTACGACCCATTCTTTTACCAGTGGCCAAGACCAGGACGAGCAAGGGGAACAACAGGTAGTGGAACAAGTAGTAGGTGGCGGCGGAATCTTGATTATTGATAAAACCGATAAAGTGCCGCCTGAGATTACCAATATTTCGGTCAAAGGCATTGCTTATGATTCGGTAGAAGTAAATTGGGAAACCGACGAAGAAGCCACCAGTTTTGTGGAATATGGCTCAAATAGCGCCTATGGCTCAACTTATGGGCAATGGGATGAGATTGAGGAACATTCGGTTGTACTGGTAAACCTTGAAGCCACTACGCTTTATCATTTTCGTGTTCTATCATCGGATGACTGGGGAAATATCAGCTATTCGGAAGACCAGGCTTTTACCACCGCGGCCGGGGAAGGAAAGGAGGCAATTGTATCGCCAGAAGAAATACCCGCGGAAGAAGAGGGGGTTGAACCGGAAATAATAATACCGGAAACAGCCAGTGATGCCCTGGATTTTATTACCAGGCTTTTTCCTTATGTTTCACTTAATGATCTTAATAACATAAATTCTATCAGTGATTTAACCAGTTTTATTTCAAGGCCGGTTTTATCGGGCGAGCCGGGTATAGAAGTAACCGCGACCGAAGCCCTGGTTTCCTGGTCAACTGACATAGAGTCAAACTCATTAGTGGCTCTGGCTCCGGACTTGGTTTATAGCCCGCAGGCCCAGGAGCCGTATCAACAGATAAGCGGCGATTCAGAAGGTAAAACCACTTATCATGAAGTCAGGCTTTACGGACTGGCCCCTGAAACGCTTTATCATTTTCAACTGCGGAGCAAGGCTGATTTAGGGCCGACTGCTCGCTCGCGCGATTATACTTTTCAAACCAGCCTGGAAGAATTGTCAATTACCAGTTTTTTTTCACAGATCCTGGACGATCAGAACGCGACCTTTAAATGGGTTACCAACAAAGAGGCCGATACCACTGTAAAATACGCTCCTTACCGCGGCAATGTTTTGGCGATTGATGAATCAAAAACAATAAAAGAAAATATATTATCCGCTATCCATGAAGTAACAATTGATGAATTTATCGCCGGTACTTATTATGATGTTGAAATAATAAGCATTGACGGCCAGGGTAATGTCGCGTCCGAAGTTTTTTCCAAGTTTTCCACCAGCGAAGATGATTTGCCGCCGACAGTATCGCACATTAAAACGGATTCAACTATTTTTATTGACCGGAGTAATAAAATCCAGACTATAATTTCCTGGATGACAAACGAACCAGCCACTTCCAAGGTTTATTACCAGGAAGGCGTGCATGGCAACAGCGTTGACTTAGCGGAAACAACAGCGCTTAACACGAATTACACAAAAGAGCATGTCATGGTAATTACAAAATTTAAGCCCGGAGTAGTGTATAGTTTTCGGGCACAGAGTATAGATTCGGGTGGCAATACAACTCTTTCAAATGTCCATACGTTTATGACTGCCAAGAAAAAGGAATCAATATTTCAGATAATAATCGGCATATTGGAAAATACGTTTGGGTGGTTGAAAAAGATAATGTAGAAAGTATAAAGTATAAAGTAGAAAGTATAAAGTATAAAGTAGAAAGTATTTAATATAAGATAGTATAAAAAATGGGATTTTCATTGAAGAAAATTTATAAATTATTTATTATCGCAATACTTGTTGTTGGTTGTTTTTTTGTATTAATCAAGCCGTGGGAATCAAAGGCGCAGAATACGGCTCTTTTGAATTTTACCGGCAAGGTGACTAATACTGACGGTACGGAAGTGGCTGACGGGAATTATGATTTTGTTTTTCGTCTTTATGACGCGCCGACCGGTGGCAGCCAGCAGTGGACAGAAACCCTTAGCTCAAGCACCAGGTTTTCCGGAGCTATAGCCGGAGTAGCCAGCAGTTCTGACGGCATCATATATACTTACAGCGGCGCCAGCGCTACCAGTACGTTCCAGATTGGCCAATACCTGACTAATGCCAGTACTTCG
>QMNH01000130.1 GCA_003647675.1 Candidatus Falkowiibacteriota bacterium
TGGAATTTTGGTGATTGATAATGATAATGTTAATAACGCGGTAGATGTCGGTGAAATGAATATTGATAATATAAATGTTCGTGATGATAATAGCATTGTTCGTAGTGAAAAAAATGTTCGCAACAATGGCATCGTTCGTGGTAGAGACGCGATTAATCGCGTCTCTACGAACATGGCCAACCATACAGACGTGGTTGGCCGCATGCCCGTGGCCGGTAAAATTAATACGATAAACAACAAAAAAATAGGCGGTATAACCGGAAAACATAATCCAATGGGCAAAAAAACATTAGGTGAAATAATCAGGTGGTATAAAGGGCGATGTAAATTTGAAATTAACCGTACACGCATAATTAATTCCGAAAACACAATATTTGCCTTTGCCTGGCAATCGCGATTCTATGATCATATTATTAGAAATGAAAAATCATTGAATAGAATTCGGCAATATATTGTTGATAATCCGGGGAAATGGGATATTGACAGGAATAATATAAAAAATGTTTGGATGTAATAATAAAAAATAATAATAGCATCGTTCGTTCCGATGGCCTTGTTCAATCCGATGGCCGTGTTCAATCCGATGGCCGTGTTCAATCCGATGGCCGTGTTCAATCCGATGGCCGTGTCCGTAGAGACGCGATTAATCGCGTCTCTACACCACGAAAATTGCCTTCGACACAAACGCTGTATTTATAATAACCAGGGATAAAATTTATTATTAAACATGGCAAAAATACAAAAAACAAAAGAATTATTTAAACGGTTTAAGCCGGAATCTATCCGCGCCTGTTTAACCATGCCCAAAAATTGGCTCCACATCGCCGGCCTCGCCATATTTTTATTGTCTGTTTATTTTCTCATATTTAACCCCCTGCCCAAGACAAACAACAATATAGAACTAAGCCATACCGAATCAGGTGCTCCGGCTAGTATTACTATAACCAATAAAGAATTTAAAATAGAATTGCGGGATATATATTCAGATATTGACGAAGCTGTATTCAGTGACCAAGCCAGAGCCAATCAATATATAGAGGCAATCAGCTATAAGCCGAAGAAAAAGAATATAAATACAGTTAATAATAAAAAAGTCGCTCTCAGTAATATAAATACCAATATAGTCTATATGGATGATTCTAATATAGAATTTAACAAAGCTAATATAGATTTGAAAAAAGAAGATAATAATAAACAAATAAACACTATTCTATACTGTGATGATAATGATTTTAATAAAAAAACCGGGGACTGTGCCAATTGGCAGATATCCGGTATTAAGCCAAAAAACAAAGACGATCATATCAGTTTTAGCACCTATCATTTCTCCGCCTATGTCGGCGCTTATTTGGAAATTATAGATGTTCAGTCTAACCTGACCAAGGGTGATGTTTGGGAAGTTCGGTTTCAGACCGAGGGTCAGGACAGTCTGGAAATAGAAGCGGTGGACGGTACGTTGTTTGATGTTGATATTGAATTTATAAATATAAGCTGTGGGGAAAATCAAATAGCAAATGAAAATATAATATGGGAAGGACAAAAATTGACTATAGAAAATTATTCTTGCGATAATGAAATATCCAGAATCAGGAATCAGGCCATTACCGGTGGCCGACATTGGCTTTCGTTTAGCTTTGGCTACACGCAAGGGGCTTTGGCTCATAATTTTGCCTGTGATTCGGGTGATTTGGATACGGATTGTTACGTAGATACTCAGCAATATTTGGGTGACGGGGACGAGATATCCGGTACTGGTAATTTAATTGTTCAGTCAGGTGGGGATTTGACGGCTAGCAGTTCGGCTACCTCCGGGAATACTTATGGTAATTCTTTTGGGATTGATATGGGTGGGGATATTACTATTCAAGATGGGGGAATGATTACTGGGAATATGACGGCGACAGCTACTGATATTGACGTGCAGAGTGGGGGGACAATAGATGTGGGTGAGAAAGGCTATAATGATTCAGAAGGAATTGGCGCTGGAAATAATGGGCATTACGCTGGTGGCGCTAGTTATGGTGGTCAAGGTGGGGCTGGCAATAACGCCACGGCTGGTTTAATATACGGTTCAACTACTGCTCCAACCGATCTGGGTAGCGGTGGCGGAGACGATACAACCGGTGGCGGAAAAGGCGGAGGAGCGGTTAAATTGAATATTATTGGAACCACCACCATAGAAGGAATAATTAGTGCTAATGGAGGAAATGGAAGTGGCAGTTGGTGGCCGGCGGGTGGTTCCGGCGGCTCGGTTTATATAATCACCAGTGGATTGGAAGGCATGGGAACAATTAATGCAATTGGGGGAAATGCTGAAATTACCGGTTCAGGTAGCGGTGGTGGCGGTCGTATTGCTGTTTATTATACTTCCGCATCATCTTCTATCACTTATCAAGCTTATGGCGGACTTTTTACAGGTGGTACTCAATATATTGGCGGCGCTGGCACAATTTATAAAAAATCCTCATCCCAATCACACGGCGATCTAATTATTGACAATAATGACCAGGATAATGAAGATGACACCTATTACGGCAAAACCGTATTGGACGACCAGACTCACACTTTTAATACTTTAACTATTCAAAATGATGGTCATTTAAATATATCTAGTACTACCAATATTTCTTATTCTGCCCTGAATTGGGCAGACGCTGGCAATATTACCGACAATGGCGGCGTTATGTCTCCATTTAGCAATGATAGTGAACTAATTATAGCTACCACTTCCCGCTTGCATGAAAAAGTGATTAGGACGTTTACAGATTTAACTATAAACGGCACCATAATTTTATATAATTATTCAACCAGCAGCGTCGGCAAGCTGGATGTTTCCGGAGATGTTTTGATTGGTTCGAGCGGTAAATTAACCCATCAGAATAATACTACGGCTCAAACCCATGTTGTTAATTTGGAGGCCGCTAATTTAATCATACAATCAGGTGGAACAATTGATGTAGATTATAAGGGCTTACAGCATGAGACAGGAGACGGCAAAGGCGCTACCGGCGGCGCTAGCGGTGGCGCGGGCTATGGGGGGGAGGGCGGTGATGGCACTGGCGCTGTCGGAGGTGGTGTATATGGCTCTACTACTATGCCAACTGATTTGGGTAGCGGTGGCGGTAACGCCGTTAATGGTGGTAGTGGCGGCGGAGTAATTATATTAAGCGTTATAGGCACAACTACAGTCGCCGGGACTATTAGCGCCAACGGGCAGAATGCCGGAGGTTGGGATGGCGGTGGCGGTTCTGGCGGTAGCGTTTTGATTAATACTGACGTTTTAACAGGGATCGGCACAATTTTAGTCAATGGCGGCGGTGTATGTTGCGCTGATGGAGCAGGCGGCGGCGGTCGCATTGCGATTTATTATACAACTGATTCATCGTCTATTTCTTATCAGGCCTATGGAGGTACTGACGCTCAAAGCACTGAAGAAAACTGGGGCGGCGCTGGCACAATTTATAAAAAATCCTCATCCCAATCACACGGCGATCTGATTATTGATAATAATGACCAGGACGAAGAAGACGGAATTTATATCGGAAAAACCGTGCTAACCGACACCCTACCCCTAAACACTCTAACCATCCAAAACTACGGCCATCTCTATGCCTCGTCCACATCCAATATTACCTACAGCACCATAAACTGGTCCGATGAAGCCATAATAGAAGACTATGGCGGCCTAATTACCATGTTTGCCAACACCCCGGATATTACTATAGCCTCAACCTCCA
>QMNH01000131.1 GCA_003647675.1 Candidatus Falkowiibacteriota bacterium
AAGTCTTACTTTTTTTCCCGATAGAATTCCCGAAGGCTTGCCGTCGATATGCGCAAATGAAATATTTGGCATTCCGTATCTTTTAGAACCGCATTTCTTATAGCTTTTTGAGCCGACAATAAAATCATCTTCAACAACCAACAATCCTCCGTTTGGAGATTTTAAGTCTACTGGGCCATTAAGATTTACAGCGCCGCTAACATATGTGACGTCTTGCGCTAGAACTAGTTCTGAATTCATTTTAGAACAGATTAAATCATCAAAATCAGATTCCGTGTAAAATGAGCCTGAAGAAATTGCTTGGTTTTTGTATGAATCAGGGTCAGCCGAATTAAAATCAATTGCCGGCATTACTATCTGGGGGGTAGTGCCGGTGCCTTGAGCATAGCTGGCCCAATTAGCCGAATAAATCCAGCCCAGTATAGTTGTGCTGGCATTGCTGTGTTCAAGGTAGTTTCCAAACGCACGGACATCGTTATCAACAAACACTTCCACATTCTGGTTATTAACGTCAAAAGTAAGATTGGAATGGGCGCTACCGCCAAGAAACTTAACATAACTGTTGGTAATCGTAATATTGCCATCCGCGTAGCCGGCACTGTCTTCTATGGCTGAGGTAGAGGTGCCAACAGCCCGAAAAATATTGGTTTTTATTACTCTTTGCGCGTATTTGCCCCCGCCAATATCAAAAAGGCCGTTAACGATAATATCGCAGTGAGCGGCGCTGGTATTGCTCGCGGTTACGGTATAAGCGCCGGTATCTGGCCCAAAAGGGTTGTTTCTGATCGTAGTTGTCGACCAGCTGTCGTTATACATAAAATTTTCTTCGTAACCAGAGTCATTAACCATCAGCCAAATCATCTCGTTTATACCGGCTTCGGCTAAATAGTAAGTAGTTACGCCCGAGACCTGGCTAATAGCAATGGCTTTTTCGGTTAAAGAAGTGTTCAGAAAAAACATACCTAAAAAAAGCATAATCGTGATCATTAGCACTACTAATATTATCGCTATTTCTTTGTTGTTTGATAGTTTATTAATAATTATACAATATTTAATAATTTCTTATGTATATTTTAGTGTCAATATTTAAATTTTCATTGCCTTTTTTAAAATTGGCAGTGACGGTAATCAGCCCGTTTTCTCCATAAAATTCCAGAGAATCAAAATATTCACCTATAATCTTAGATTCCAGAGTTGTTGAAGCGGCCGAGGCGCCCCATTCATCAACGCTGTTATAATAAGTATATTGCTCTGGAGGAATCGGCAGAGAAGAAGGAGGAAAATAATATATTTTATGGGTACGGTATAGATCCGTGCCGATCAGGTGATACTTAATATAAGTAATTTCGTCGGAATTATGGCCATCCTGAAAATAAAGTTCGGTTGAGGTGGCGCTGACATCGGTAATTAAAGTTTCAGCTTGGCGGAGTTCGCGGGATAAGCGGTCAAAACAGACACGGGCGTTTTGCACTAATTCATTTTGACTCGTGCTTTTATTGTATGTTTGCTGGGCTAAAATGAAAATTGAGCCGACCAGTAAAATTACCACTAAAAATAGCGATAGTCCGCATATTGTTTCCATTAAAGTAAAGCCAGGCAATTTTTTCATTTATCTATAGGTTAAAACAGTGCTTAAAGTATATGATTTTTCATTTTTTGAAATTGAATCGGTATAATAAACGCGCGAGGTTATTTTTTTCATTCCTTGGTCTTCCGATATTTCGTTAAAATCACGGTCAATATACCATACGATGGTTTCTCTATAGAAAGCGGCTCGATCGCTGCCCGGAGAGCCAAGCGCATGCTTAACTTCAATTGTGCCGGTAGCAAAATTCTCATAACCTAGCTGATAAAGTTCTTCTATTTTTTCTTGCGCGAAATAAGAAGCTTTAGTTTGGTTTTTTGCCGAATTGGAAATTTTTAAAGCAAAAGGGAAAGCTTGAATCAGGCCAACAAAACAAACTCCGATTATCATAATAGCTACCATTATCTCGATTAGAGAATAGCCATTAATATTTTTAATTGTTTTTTTATTCATTTTTCTATTTTAATAAAACCGGAAGGCTTGACATTAATTGTGGTGATTTTATTATTGGTATTTATTAATTCTATTTTCCCGCTTTCATTTACCGAGCCATAAGAATTAAAACGAACCAGATTACCGGTTAAACCGGTAATATTATTAAAGCTGACTTCTGGGGGCAATTCAACGGATTTCAGGGTTGAGGTGGCGGCTGGCGGGTTTAACCTGTAAATATAGTATTTGTCCAAAGTATCGTCAAAATATGCCGCGTGGGTTATTTGTTCGGTAATAGTCAGTTGTTGGGCGTATTTTAAATCGGCGGCCATTTCATTGGCGGCTCCGCTTAATTTTAAATTTGGCTGAAATTTTCTTAAATACGGAATTGTAATGGTGGCCATGGTTAATAATATTCCTAGGCTTACAAGAACGCTGAATAACATGCTACCGGATTGTTTTTTTGTTTTATCCAACATAAGTATATCTACATTGAGGTAGTTATCGCATACATGGGCATAATTATGGCTACCGCTACTCCGCCAACGCCAACACCGAGAAAAAGTATTAGTAAAGGCTCGATTATGGCTGGCAAATTTTCCATAATTTGGTCGACTTCTTCTTCGTAAAACTCGGCCAGTTCTATAAGAATATTATCAAGTTCGCCGGTTTCTTCACCTACTGAAACCATTTGCGCTACTACCGGAGAAAATAACTTGGGATTAATTTTTATAACTTCAGTCAGTTTTTCGCCTTTTTTTATTTTTTGAGCCATTTCTTCGATGGCTTTCCGGTAATGGAGATTTCCTATAACCCTAGCTGTAATTTGGAATGATTTTATGATCATAATGTCTGTTTTTAAAAGCGAGCTGATATTTCTGGCAAAGCGGGCTAAATTTATTTTTTTAATAATCGGGGAGATTATTGGTAATTTCAAAAGTATAGCCTGGAATAAATATTTACCTTTGTAAGTTTTTAAAATTTTTACAATAATCACGACAGAAAACACAAAAACCAGAAGAGAAATAAGGCCGTTATTCGCGAGCGCTTTGCTGAAACCGATTAATATTTTAGTAGGCAGGGGTAATTCAGCATTAAAATCTTCAAACATTGCGGTAATTTTCGGTACGACTACTATCATTAAAAATGTGCCAATCCCAAACATGGCCATGATAATAACAGCCGGATAAGTTAAGGCGCCTTTTACTTTTGAAATAAGCTGGTGATCTTTTTTCATCTGAATATACAGCTGTTTTAAAACGTCTTCAAGCTTGCCGGAAATTTCGCCGGCCTCAATCATGTTGATAAAAAGTTCTCCGAATACTTTCGGATAAAGCTTAAGCGAATCGGCAAAAGTTGATCCTTTTTCTACTTTTTCACTAACATCGGTAAGTATTTTAATAAAATACTTATTGGTTGTCTGTAGAGATAAAGTTTTTAAGGCAACTGACAAGGAAATACCGGCTTTTAGCATGATGCCGATATGCTGAACAAAAAATAATTTTTCTTTCAGCGGCACGCGGGAAAATTTTAATAGTTGGTCATTAATTTTATCTATTAAAGAAAATGGTTTTTTTCCAATAAAAGAATCCTGTTCATTTTCTTCGTTTTTTTGCAAAGGCGGTAAATTAACAGCCATATTTTAATAATTTATTTAGTTAGTGTGTAAAAACTAGCGCGAAGTTAAAAATTTAAGATTTTTGCAGATTTTTTATA
>QMNH01000132.1 GCA_003647675.1 Candidatus Falkowiibacteriota bacterium
GCGCTTAAAAAATCCACTATCATTACCACTAACGCAAATGCCGAAAAAATAAAAACCCACGCTATTAAATCAAGAAAAAACAAGGCAATTACTTCGCCAATGCCAATGGTTTTGCTGGCTGTTTCCCCTGGGCCTGCCGCTTGCGCACTTTTCGGCATCCATTCTCGCCCTAGTTTACAAAATATTTCAGGTATGACAAAACGCATAAAAACATGGATATTAATCCATATTAAGCTAAAGCCCCAACTGGGAAGCAGGTTTATCCAGGCGCCGCGCAAAAGATAATTAGTGCCCATTTTTATGGGCGCTTCTGCTTTAGCTTTTATTCCTTCCCCCTTATCTTCATTCTTCTTCATGGCCCTCTTAAAAGCAAACACCCTTTGTCTTAACGACAAATTTTCTTCTTCAGACGCGCTTTCTTCAACGCCGTTTCGCGCCCTGTTTTTATTTTCCCTTAACTCCCGGGCCGCGCCTCTTTCTTCTCCATCATTAACAATATTGGGATACGCTAGAATTCTGTTGTCAATATTATTTACGTTTGCCATAAATACAAAAAAAAACGCTTTTTTATAAATCAAAAGTTATACATATTATACCACAAAAATCTATTAAACTAAAACTAAAATATGCTTATATAATATTTAATAAATATTTTCTACTAACTAAATACAAAATACAGGAATACAAGAATATAAAAATAAATAAATATCATTTATTTTTATGTTTTTATATTCTTGTATTTTTATTTTAATAATTAATCTTTTTCCGGTACAATTATCCAGCCGCCAAATTCCTCGTAGCCTTCCGCGGGGCAAGGAGTGTCTCCGAATCGGTTATTGCACCAGCCCCAATTATCTTTTATCTTAATTCTGGGCTGAACCGCGCAATAATTCTCGCTAGGCGCTTCTGGAATATCGGCTTCATCATTATCGTAATTTGTTGGACTATTAATATTGCCATTGCCGCAATATATTTCGTTTTCATTATAAACCGTCAAAGGATCGTCCTGGTCAGAAGAATTCTTAGCCAACAAATCCCAGTAGCTGTATAAATGGTAAATAGAATGCGGGTTTTCCGGGTTGGGCCGGTCGTGCATTTCGGCGCCGGAAACCACAGTCTTTTCATTATCGCCCCAGTCAACCGCGTATTTAACCAAAGGCTGCTGTTCCACGTCAACAAGTGAAGTAAATGTTAAATTGATAAAACCATTGCTTTCAATAGTAATAGTGGTAGCCACATCTTCAACTTTTATATTATCAATTTCCGGCGTAATACCGCAATTATCGTTATCCGGCCCGGTCCAGCAGGCATCTCCAACACAAACGGGTCTGATATTGCCAGGACATTGGACAGCCGGCGGCGACCAAAATAAATTATAATCTTCATATTCTTCGTTGGCGCTATTCCATTCCCAGGCTCCATAACTCTGAGCAAATAGCCGCTTAACTATTTGTAGTGAATCATTATAACTGTTGTTTCCGTCCCAACCGCCGTACACGCATTCTTCTCCGCTAGGGCAATCATAGCCGGAAATTAACTGGCGGTTGAGTGGATTACTACAAACATAAGAAGCGTTTTTGTTGTAAGTTTCCGTGCAGAATAACTCTGATTTATCACAAAATCCGCTTACACCGCATTTGTCGCCTGCGCCGTTATTATCTTCTATACAGGCCAAAGGCGCGCCTTTAACAAAAGAATTCCAAGAATAAGGATCATAAGCATAGTCGCCAGGCGGCGGTTTCATAGAACCGAACGGCGAATGTATAGTGGAATATATATAATCCAGCCCGCCTTCATCGGCTATATAAGCACTGCCTTCATTGGTTCGACCGGCCCAGATCTTATTAGAACCGCTATTGGAAACAGTTTGCACGACATGGGAGCACTGCACCATATAATCTTCCGAATCAAACACCTTGTTAAGGTCATAATCATATATTTTAACGCCCGTACTGCCTTCATTCCAATGCTGATTCTCAACACCGTTAATATTTTGTAAATCACTGTTATATATATACCAATCAGTGTCTACTGAAGCTACTAACTCAACTTCTTCCGGTATACAATAAAGCCATGCTTCATATTCTTGGCTTCCGAAAAAAAACCAATCACAACCATCCTCTTCTTGATCTAAATGTCTGTAATATCCATCGGGACAAACAGAATCATCTTCTCCGCCGCAACCACAACCCTGACAAGGCCCGCCATTTACTTCCCAGTCTTCATTTGGAACGCTTATCAAACCTAATGTTAAAAAATTTAACACCGTCAAAAAACCGCAATCACTCTCCTCCTTGGTATGATATATTAAAACCCTATGTCTTTCTTCCACAAAATCAAAATCGGCTTTCGCATCCAAACAATAATAAATAGGATAACGGCCGCGGTAGCCGGCACCCTCAATAATGCTATCACCCTCAATCCGATCAGCCGGATACCACATAACGCAGGCGTCTTCCGAGCCCGGATAGCGGTCATGTTGCAGGCAATAGCCGGGCCAGCCTTTAACCAGCATACCGGAATCGTCAAAATATTCACATGACAAGGCCTCCTCTTCCGGATAAAGCCGGCAGGATTGGGCAATATTGTCCTTATCTTTATTATTCAAGACTGGTTTTATCTTAAGGTCATCAAAATAAACATTGCCGGCGCAGGATTCCGCGGTTATAGTTACATCAAAAGGTTCGGTAAAATTCTGGCAACCCCAACTAGTCATTGGATCAATTGTACGGGTATCTCTATTTGTGCAAGCGCTTGAGCCGTAATAATTAAAATCACCGTCCGCTTCGTTCGGGCAATCCTCGTCGTTTAGTATTTTATCGCAACACCCCACTGTACCGCTTGGCTGATAATATCCTGCTCCAATTAATTGTATTTTAATTTTTGTTGTGCTAGCGCCAATTTGAAATTGTAATTTTAAATTCTGCCAATCATAACCACTCTGCGTATAGGCTGTACAGCTATTATGCCAGGGTTGTTGCTGAACTACTCCATCTGGTCTAATACATTTATTAAAGTCATGTCCCTGTTTTGCGCCAGGATAATTAGTATTTATTGATGGGTTTCCGTCTTTGCCATAAGTTTTTATAGTAAACCCAGTATTAACGGTATCCAAAGTACCGCCGGGATGAAAATTCATGGTATTAACCGAGCCGGTCATAATATATTCAGTATTAGGTTCTACGTCTATAAATTCCGATTCAGCGATAGAAGCTGATGGGGAAAACTTTAAAAAACTTTTACCGTCAACCGGATATTCTATGCCTTCAATCTGCGCGTCGTAAGGGTTATCTATTACGGAAAATAAATTGCGGTCCCAAGGGCCGCCGCCGCTTACTGTCCAACCCAGAGGATAATCGTTCTCGCCGTACAGCTCAAAATTGCCATTCGGAACCAGAGCCACTTCGCCGGACTGATCCATTGAGGCTAGGGAGTAAAAATCCGTGCTTTCATTGCTTTTTTCGTGCCCAACTAAGGTATAACCGGTCATGTCGGCAATATCACCGATATTTAAATTGGGAGGATTACCAGGTTCAAACGTTTGGCTGGTTGAGCTGGATACCACGAAATTAGCGCAGTCCCCGCTTTGGCTATAACGGTCGCAGAGCCCGACGTCGTAGCAGACGTTATTGTCGTTTTCATCTTTTATGTAGGAGCGGCAGGCCAGCCATTGTTTACAAACCCGGTCCGGGCTGACTTTTAAGAGAACATTGGAGTCGCAGGGAGACGCTAA
>QMNH01000133.1 GCA_003647675.1 Candidatus Falkowiibacteriota bacterium
ATATAATATTACTTCCTCACCTTCGCATACACATGGGTATCTAAATATTTATTTCCCTTCTTTTCCTCTTTTTTCAATATCCCCTCAAACTTAAAATGATTCTTCTCCAAAACCCGCATAGAGGCTTTATTAAACGGAAAAACTTTAGCCGTTATTCTTTTTAATTTTAATTCGCGAAATCCGTAACTTACTACTTCTTTAATTACCTTGGACATTAACCCCCGGCCCCAATATTCCTTCCCGATCCAATAGCCTATCTCGGCTTTATGTCCCGGCACTATCCGGTGCATATTGATTGCACCGACTATTCCACCGTCTATCTCAATGCCAAAAACTATATTAGCCTGCTTTTTTCTTCTTTGGTAATTCACCACTCGGCGCAACCAAACCTCCGCGTCCCTTTTTTTATACGGATAAGGAAATCTTGCCATATTACGGGAAATTATCCGGTTATGCGCGTGTTTCGCGACCGACTCGGCATCACTTAAATAAAGCGGGCGCAAAATAAAATCTTTGGTTTTTATTATCTTACTTTTCATAATTAATATTTTAAACCATTTTTAATAATATTTTCACCCCTTTCTCAAGCGTCCTTTTGTCAACCGCGAAAGAAACCCGAAAATAATCATCTCTTCCTGAAAAAACATTACCCGGTACGACAAGTAATTTATTTTTTATCGCTTTTTCCATAAAATTCTTTTGGCCATTTGATATTTTTATAAAAGCGTAAAACGCCCCCTCCGGCATATTTAATTCATATCTGTCTTTTAGGCGATTATACAAAAAATCACGGTTAGTTTTATAATTGTTAACCTCTTTCTTAATATCTAAATTAAATTCATTTAAAACTGCCTCCTGGGCAAACGACGGCGCGCAGACAAAAGTATATTGCTGCAGCTTATTTATGGCCTTAATTATTTCTTTCGGCCCATGCGCATACCCAAGGCGCCAGCCGGTAATCGAGTGGCTTTTCGAAAAACCGTTCAGGGTTACGGTATTTTTGTAAATACTACCGATAGAAAAAAATTTATTCCCGTAATCATACTTTTCGTAAATCTCGTCCGATATTACCAAGAGATTATGCTTTCGCGCTATTTTAGCCGCTTCCCTTAATTCGTCCTGGCCATACACCGCTCCGGTCGGATTATTCGGGGAATTAATAATAATTGCCTTGGTTTTCGGAGTAATTAATTTTTCCAAATTTTTTCCCTTAAGGTGAAAATCCGGATAAATATTTAAAGGAATCATTTTTACGTCCAAAAAATTCAATAATTGCTTATACATAACAAAATAGGGGTCAGGAACTATTACTTCATCTTTAGGATTAAATACGGCGCTAAATAAGAGAAATATAGCGCCGGAAACTCCGGCTGTAATAATCACATCTTCACTTTTAGCCTTAATATTATTTTCCGAATTCAGCTTCAAGGCAATTTTTTTTCTTAATCTTTCATCTCCCTGGGTTTGCGTGTAGGAATTATTATTTTTTTTAATCGCCTCTTTGGCGGCCTGCTTTAACTTTTTCGGTACCGAAAAATCCGGCTGGCCAATGGAAAGGTTAATATAGTTGCCTTGATTACCGGCGGCTAAACTAAAAATTTTCCGTATTCCCGACTCTTCAATTTTATTTATCCTGTTTGATAACATATTTTATACTGAAAAATTTTCAATTTTAGAATTTTTCTAGGCTTCGCCAGATCTCGCGAAGCGATGACAATTTTCAAACAATGCTTTAATTCTTAAATTTTAAAATGTTTGAAAAATTTTTAAATTAATTAATTGAAAATCGTTTGAAAATTGAAAATTATATAATTAATTACATTATTCTTGAAGTTTATAAGACTGGTTAAAAATAACTTTATACAAATCTTGCACAAATTTTTTATCCAGCTTTTTCTCTTTTAGCGCGTTATTTATTACTTGTGTTTCCCTTTTGCTGTCTTTTGTCCGGATATTGTTTTTCTTTTTATACTGGCCGATCTTTTTTACCTGTTCAAATCTTTTAGTCAAAAGCCGGGCTATCTGCTTATCAATTTCGGAAATTATGTCTCTGTTCTTTTTAATATCGCTTTCTTTGTCCGCCTTTATTAATCGGTCTTCCATCTTTAGACTCGCAGCCTGAAATTTCTTTATAATTTTCCGAGCATACGGGTTATAGTTATTCATGTCATAAAACAATTGCCAATTATCGCTGGTGGTATGCGGCAGGATGCTTAAGAGGTCTAAATAGCCTTTGGTGTATATCTCCTGTTCCCCGATTCCGGCTCCGAGAAGCGATCGGCCGATATAATGGACCAAAGCCAGGGTTTTGGCGTTTTGCCTGTCATGGTCCTCGGGCGTGGTTATAATAACTTTTAAGCCTAATTTACTTAAATATTTTATTACCTCTTCTTGCCTTGCCTTTTTTATCCTTAAAGGGCAAAGCACAATTTGCAGCCCCTCCAGAATCCATTTCTGCTTTTCAAAATTAAATTTAGATGTAGTCGGCCCGAACATCGGATGGGTGCCGATTATTTCCACATTCTCCGGGATATATTTTTTTAACCAGCGGCAAGGATAGGTTTTAACCGAACAGGTGTCAAGCACCAAAGTCCCGGGTTTTAGTTTCGAAGATATTTGTTTTATAGCCGCTTCTGTTTTCGATATCGGCACGGCCAAAACAATAACATCCGAATTAAGTGTATTATTTAAAGTCGTTAATTCAACATTTATTTTTTTTGCTAATTTAATATCTTCCTCTCTTTTACGGTAATGACATACCTTAACCCTAAAATCATCTTTTAAAATACTTGCCGCCAGCCGGCCAAAATTGCCAAAACCAATAATGCCGACGGTTATTTTTCTTGTGTCTCTCATATTATTTATTTACGTTATTAGTTGCCGCTATAAAAGTAGTATAATTGAACTTTAAATCCTGGATGCTTTCCTCTAGCAAATCAAGTCCGTAAAGCTTGGCGCATATTTTTGGCGCGATAACAACCGAAACAGCGGATAACTTACCCAGACTTAAATCCTGAGCCGCGCTAGCCGTGTCCACATATTCTTCCAGGTCCACGTCTTTCCAGCGCCTTTTTAAATACATGCGGCACTGCTTTAGGGCCTGGGGATGGGAAATTATTTTTTTTATCCGGCTAGCTGCCGTCCCGGGCTTAACAAGTAAATTCATTTTAATGTCTATTTCAAATAAATCTTTTATATTAATAATATATTTACTCATGGCATACACTGTTTCAATAACAATTCCGCCATTGGAATTTTCCAACGGAAAAATTCCCAAATCAGCCTTATTGTTTTCAAGCGCGTTTAGCACATTGTCAACTCCAACTAAATACTCCAGCTTTTTATTCTTGATATTATGCTTTCGGCAATAATAATTAGCGGCTTCTTCGGAAAAACTGCCGATATTACCTGAAACCCCGATTATAATTTTTTTAGACATTTTAATATTATTTAAGAATTAATTATCAACAATATTTATTATATATAAATTTTTTTAATTAATAAAGAAAGGTGGGAAATGCGTTTTTTGCTTTTCCCACCTTTTTCGCTTGTCACGGCGCGTATATAGTATTACGCAACGACGCAATGGCATCCAATTTTTTCTATTCCGGCTAAATTCATGAAAGCGTTTCCGGCTACAATTTTATTGCCGTCTTCAACTATTGCCAATTTTCTTTCCGAACGATTGTCTTTTTTAACAATTTCAACTTTCATTCCAGGTTCTA
>QMNH01000134.1 GCA_003647675.1 Candidatus Falkowiibacteriota bacterium
AATACGCGAAGGCTCTTTTGATGATATTAAATTACCGCTATCAGGCTTTGTTAGCTCGGTTGATAGCTCCGGCTTGCCGATTGAAACCAATAATAACCAAGTAGATTTAAATTATAACGAAGATTATTTTTGGATTAAAGACAGCGATATCCGTGGCGTGGCCCGCGGCGGGTACTGGGATAATAATTCGGATGCCGGCATATATGCTATGTATTTAGTGTCGCCGCCTTCGTTCGCGGGAACGGGCGTGGGGTTTCGTTGTGTTGAATAATTTATTATATACCTACAAATTTATCTACGCTTCGCGAGACCTGGCGAAGTCTAGGCAAGTCTATTACAAATTTATCAAAGCTTCGCTTGGTTCCGTCACAAAACAACTTGATTAAAAGCGGGACAAATATTAGAAAATGTTAATTGCTAAATTTGTATATTTGCAATAGATTTATTTGTATTTTTATTCCGGTTTTTTTAGTTATTGTGAAAAAAAATGCAAAGTTTTGCGAAAATTTTTTTTATAGTATTAATTGTTATCAGCTTAGCGGCTATATATTTTTGTAATTTTGTTTCGGAAGCCAAAGCCATGGCTCAGGTCAGCGATCGGATTTCTTTATCATGGCCGGATACGGGGGTTAGCCATACTATAAATTTTTTAACAACAGCCGCCATACCGCCTGCGGGGAAAATAATTATTACTCCGGAAAGCGGGAAATTTACTATTCCGGCCGGGTTTGATTATACGGATATAGATTTGGCCACGTCAAGTGTTTCCGGCGGTTCTTTTAGCGATCGGGTATTAGCATCAACTTCAAGCGCCGCGGCAGACGGTGTTTCAACGGTAGCCAGCTCTACTAGCGGCAGTATTACTATTACCTTAAATTCTTCTTACGGCATTGATAATGGGGTTTATGTTAAGATTGAACTTGGAACTAACGCGACTTACGGCGGGGCAGGAGATAAACAAATTGTTAATAATAACAGTATTGGTTCTTACGGCATTGTTATTACTGCCTACAGCGCGAGTGATCAGATGATTAAACGAGCCAAAGTAATGATTGCCATAGTTGAGCCGGTTACCATGAGCGTGGAATTTTCTAAAATAAGAAGTAATGCCGCGCCAATCGGTTGGCTCGTTTATGGTACCACCGAAACTATAATGAGCCTGGTAACGAATTATCCGGCAGTCTGCCGATACACAACTGCTTCCGGCACTTTATACGCCGATATAAGCAATGATTTTTCTTATGCTTCCAGCACGCAATATTATGCTTACCATACGGCAACGATATCAAGCTTGGTTAATGGAGAACAATATGATTATTATGTCCGGTGCAAGGACGAGAACGGCGTGTCTGACGAAGTTACACTTTGTGTTTACAACGAGGGTTCCTCACCTTATGGATCAACAACCATGGTAAGCAGTATTGATTATTGGTTTCATTTTGGTATTTCCGCCCAGGAAGGGGATGAGGGGGAAGAAAGCGGTGATCCGGGCGGCTCCGGCGGCGGAGCTGGCGGCGGCGGCGGCGGCGGAGGGGGAGCCACGACCGGGACGGGGGTTGGCGAATTGCTGCCATTTCCTCCTCTTCCCGGAACGCCAAGCTTATTGTTTCAAGGCTGGGCTTACCCCTCAAGCTATATAAGCGTTATTAAAGACGGAATTGAAGAAACCAGGGAAGTAGCCGCGGTTAACGCGTCATTTAATATTAATATTTATGATTTAACGCAAGGAGTATATACTTTCGGCTTATGGGCGGAAGATAAAGATAAAAGAAAATCAATAACGGAATCCTTTACTTTTTACGTAAAAGACGGAACAAAAACTGAAATATATGAAATAATAATTCCGCCCACTATTCAATTAAACAAAGCGTCTGTTGAGCCGGGAGAAATTATTGAAGTTTTCGGATATAGCGCCCCTTTTAGCGCCATTGAAGCTTGGATGTATCCGAATAAAAGCAATTTAACGGATTTAGAAATTATTAAAAAGCAAAGTGTAGCAAACGATAGCGGCCGCTGGTCTATATTTTTTAATACGGTTGATGTTGTAAGCGGGCAATATAAGATAAAAGCCAAAACTAGAATTGAAACTGTCGGAGAAAGTGATTTTAGCTATGCTCTGGATTGCGGGGTCGGGGTTGAAGCCGGCGAAGGAATTTGCCAAGGGGCAGATTTGAACGGGGACGGAAAAGTAAATTTAACCGATTTTTCAATTTTACTTTATTACTGGGGCACTGACGATGAATGCGCCGACCAGAATAAGGACGGAACAGTAAATTTAACAGATTTCAGTATTATGATGTATTATTGGACAGGCTGACAACATTCAACATTCAATATTCAATATTCATTTAATATTCAATATTTTAATAATCAATTGATCCATTGGGGATAGATGATTCTTTGGTTGAATGTGTACTTGGAGTTATGACTAAGTATTAATTTTGTTAATTTGTCGAAAAGTGTTATAATAAATTAGTATATTAATTATTCTTAAATATGTAAAAATATGAGTTTTTTAGACAAATTAAAAGTTAAAGTTGAGGAAGGGCAGGGGATGAAAAGTTCGGATCAAATAGATGAAAAAAAAGCGAAAAAATCATCCGGTTTTCTGCAACTTGATGTTGATATCAGGCAGACAGCATCGGAAATTATAATAGTAGCTCCTATTCCGGGAGTTGAAGTGAAAGATATGGATATAAGCATAGAAAACGAAAATGATGTTGTAACTATCCAGGGCAAAAGAGAATTGCCTTCCATAGAAGGCGACGGTGAGCCGGAAGCCGAAAGAAATTATTTGCGCCAAGAGTGCCAGTGGGGGTCTTTTTACCGGCAGATTATATTGCCCCAGGAAATAAATGTATCGGAAGTAAGCGCTAAATTTAAAAAGGGGATATTAATTTTAAAATTACCTTTGCTAAGACTGCAAGTTGACGGTAAGAAAAAAATCGTTGTTAACGCGGAGAGTTAATCGTTGAATTTAATATTTTTGTGTCATTAATTAATTGTTTTTTTTCAGGTTTATTATGAAAAAAGTTATCATTTTAATAATTTTTATATTTTTATTTACCAGTTATTTTTTTTCTTTTTCCCCGGGAAGCGCTTTCGCGGCCGGAGCAACATTATTTATTTCGCCCAGTAGTGGCACGGTATCATTAAACAAAAATATTACCGTTAAAATAATGGTTAACAGCGGCGGCGGGATTGGCATAAACGCGGCCGAAGGCGTTGTTAAATATGACCCGAATTATTTCATCGCTGTTAATATTTCCGATGCCAGTTCAATTTTTAAACTTTGGACGACTGAACCGATATTTTCCAATTCAGCCGGCACAATAACATTCGGGGGCGGTTCACCTGGCGCCCACAAAGGCGAAGCCGGGGAAATTTTTAATATCACTTTTACGGCAAAAAAGGCAGGAGAAACCGAAGTGATTTTTTCATCGGGTATCGTATTGGCGGCTGACGGCAAGGGAACAAATATTTTTTCCGGTTTTGGAAACGCAAAATATACTATCGGCGAGGAAAAGAAGGAGGAAGTAAAAGAAGAAAAGAAGGAGGAAGTAAAAGAGGTAGCAAAAGGCATAAAGCCCCCCCTGCCCGAAGTATCATCCGATACCCATCCGAAAGACAATGTTTGGTATTCCAATAATGAGCCGGAATTCAGTTGGAAAGTA
>QMNH01000135.1 GCA_003647675.1 Candidatus Falkowiibacteriota bacterium
AATATTTAAAGAACTTGGTTTGAATCATGAATTAATAAAGAGTCTTATTGACCTAGGGTTTACCGAACCTACGCCTATCCAGGAAATGGCTATTCCGTTTATTTTGGAATCAAAAAAAGATTTAATCGCTTTGGCCCAGACCGGAACTGGCAAGACAGCTGCTTATGGCCTGCCGATTTTAAACCTGATAAAATCAAATAAAAAAGATTTGCAGGCGATAATACTTTGCCCAACAAGGGAATTGTGCCTTCAGATTTCCGAGGACTTAAAAAAATACGCTAAATATTCAAAAGAAGTCGCAATTACAGAGGTTTACGGCGGAGCCAGGATTGATTTTCAAATTAAAGCGCTAAAAAGGGGTGCTAGCATTGTTGTGGGTACGCCGGGCCGGGTCCATGATTTAATCAGAAGAAAAGTTTTAAAACTCCGTACTATTAAATGGGTTGTTTTGGATGAAGCTGACGAAATGTTGGACATGGGATTTAAGGATGATTTAGACGCTATCTTGATTGAAACCCCAAAAATAAAGCGAACTTTGCTTTTTTCGGCCACCATGTCCAAAAGCGTTCTTTCTATTGCTAAGCAGTATATGGGCGAAGCAGAGGAGATAAGTGTTGGTACGAAAAATATTGGGGCGGAAAATGTAGCTCACGAATATTATTTTGTCCAGACTAGAGATCGTTTTGAGGCTCTGCAAAGAATTTTGGATTCTTTACCCGGAGTTTACGGCATTCTTTTCTGCCGAACCAGAATTGAAACTCAAGTAGTGGCCGACAAATTAAAACAGGCGCATTATGACACCGAGGCTCTGCACGGCGATGTTTCGCAGAGTATGCGCACAAAAATTATGGGCAGATTTAAACGCAGACAGGTCCGCTTGCTGGTGGCGACAGATGTGGCGGCCAGAGGAATTGACGTCAACAATTTAACCCATGTTATAAATTATAATCTGCCTGACCAGAACGAAACCTATACGCATCGGAGCGGACGAACAGGCCGGGCTGAGAATTATGGAGTCTCTATTTCTATTGTTGGCCCCAGGGAAGTAGGCAGAATAAGGATACTGGAAGGTATTGTCGGCAAGAAAATTGAATATAAAAAAGTTCCAAACGGAGAAGAGGTTCTTCGAAAGCAGATTGATAATTTTCTTAAAGAAATGGAAAATACGGATATTGAGAAAATCGGCAATGAACAATATTTTCAAGAAATTACGGAAAGGCTAAGAAAAATAAACAAGGAAGATTTAATTAAGCATTTAATAACCCATAAATTCAGCCATCTCATGGATTCTTACAAAAACGCCCGCGATTTAAACGCCAGAGGCAAGGTTTTTTCAGCCAAAAGAGGGAATGGAGAGAATGTTAATTTAAAAGTTAATTTTGGCAAAAAAAATGGATTTGATATTAAGGGGCTATTTGCGTTGATTAATTCAAATAAAAAATCAAAAGGAGTTGAAATTGGGAAGATAGACATAAAAGGAGAGTATTCGATATTTTCGGTTGAAAAAAGGCGCGCGGATGAGGTAATAAGGAATTTAAAAGGAACAAATTTCAGAGGCAAAAAAATTGACATAGAAAAGAGTGGTGGAGTGGTAAACTACAAAAGAGAGAGAAGAGGCAGGTCGGGCGGGGGATACAAGGGAAAGAGAAGAGGATTTAAAAAAGGAAAGAAAGCAGTGTGACAATTTTAAAAGATATTTTTTTGCTTTAAATTGGAATCCGGAATTTTACCGGACTGACTATCGGGTTGATTTTTAAAATATTTATGATATAAATTATTTAGTTAGTGTGTAAAAAATAGTGCGAAGTTTAAAATATAAATTTTTAGATAGTTGCTAGTTTTTACACATTAACTATTTATATCAGTCTCGCATTGAGCGAGGCATTTTTATTGGAAATATATGGAAATAAGAAATATAGCGATTATTGCCCATGTTGATCATGGAAAAACTACTTTAACCGATGCTTTAATGCGCCAGACAAAAATGTCTGACGAAAGCGTGAGCATGGACTCTAATACTTTGGAAAAAGAAAGAGGTATTACTATTTATTCCAAAAATACGTCCTTAATTTATAAGGATTCAAAAATAAATATTGTAGATACTCCCGGACACGCCGATTTTAGTTCAGAGGTGGAGCGTATTTTAAGATCGATTGATTCAGTTTTGCTTTTGGTTGATGCCCAGGAGGGTCCGATGCCGCAGACAAAATTCGTTTTAAAAAAGTCTTTAGAGTTGGGCTTAAAGCCAATCGTAGTGATTAATAAGATTGATAAGCCGGCCGCCAGGCCGGAAGTGGTTTATAATATGGTGCTTGAACTTTTTATGGATCTGGGCGCGAATGATGAACAGCTTAACTTTGAAACTGTTTATGCGAATGCTAAACAGGGTATTGCTAAAAGAAAAACGGGCGACAAAGACGAAGATTTATCACCGTTGCTTGATTTGATATTGGATAATGTCAGGCCGGCTTCTAGCGACGAGGCTAACCAAAAACCTTTGCGGATGCAGCCTTTTAACTTGGCTTATGATAATTACGTGGGTCGGATGGCAATCGGTAGAATATATGAGGGAAGGGTAAGGAATGGAATGACAGTAGTGGTAAAAGAAGCCCAAAATAAATATCGGACAGGAAAAATAAGTAATTTATATACTTTTTATGGATTAGTTAGAAAAGAGGTTAGCGAGGCAGTGGCCGGCGATATTGTTATGATAGCCGGATTGCCTGATATTTATATTGGTGAAACAATTTGTGAAAATAACAAACAGGAGATGCTGCCGGCAATTAAAATCGACGATCCGACAATTTCTCTAGATTTAATGGTAAATAATTCTCCTCTGGCCGGCAAAGAAGGAAAATATGTTACCGGTGGCAAGATAAAAGAAAGACTGGAAAAAGAGCTTGAAGTGAACGTGGGCTTAAAGATTGATTTTGATGCCAGCGGCGGGCATTATAAAATTTACGGCCGGGGCGAATTGCATATCGCGATTTTGCTTGAGAATATGCGCCGAGAAGGTTTTGAGGTTCAGGTTTCCCAGCCCAAAGTAATTATAAAAGATGAGGGCGGAAAAAAACAAGAGCCTTATGAAGAGGTGATTATTGATGTTCCGCAGAAAATGGCCGGCATGATAATCGAAAAATTTTCCAAAAGAAAAGGCAGAATGACCGAAATGAGATCAGAGCAAAATAATCAAAGATTGATTTTTGAAATTCCCACCAGAGGCATATTGGGCTATCGGAGCGAGTTTGTTATCGACACCAGAGGTGAAGGCATTTTTACCAGCCGAGTAATCGGGTTTAAGGATTACGCCGGCGAAATAGACAAGCACGAGCTTGGATCAATGGTATCCATGGAAAACGGCAAGGCTTTAGCCTACGCGCTTTGGAATCTGGAAGAAAGAGGCCGGATGTATATCGGGCCGACGACAGAAGTTTATAGCGGCATGGTTATCGGGGACGTAGCCAAAGGAAACGATATGAGGGTAAATCCGATTAAGGGGAAGAAGCTGACCAATGTTAGGGCTTCGGGATCGGACGATTCCATAATTTTGACTCCGCCGCTGGAAATTACCCTGGAAAGAGGTTTGGAAATTATGAAAGAAGATGAATTTTTGGAAATTACCCCGTTAAGCGTGAGGTTGCGAAAAGAATTTTTATCCCAGAAAA
>QMNH01000136.1 GCA_003647675.1 Candidatus Falkowiibacteriota bacterium
GCTTTTATGTATCTTTCATCTAATGCGTTCTTAGCATTCTTAATGTCGTGGCAAACTTTCAATTTATTGATGGAATTGCCGGCCCATTCTATCCATGATTCTACCACGGTTAGTTTAGGTAATTTCGGCAAATGGTAGCGTTTTACCTGTTGGTCTGATACCTGAAGACTCACAAAACCAATGAACAATAAATCAAGTACATCTGCTTCATCTAGTACTATCAGCTGTTGACCTTTTAACTGTCCGGCATAATTCATTTCGTATAACAGATAATGCGTGTTTAATATCCGGAAATCTGACGCTAATAACCTCTCTTTTTGGTCGTAATAGTTACACGGTATATCACCTTCTTTGTGTTCCTCGCACTTACCCGCGCAACTATCGGCGTTTAAATGTGGGAAGAGGTTACAAACATAATTACCCCGGCCCTTCAGTACCACCGCTTCCGGAAAGTCTTCTAATAGCTGATTTTGTAGGGCCTTATCACTACACACGTAATTGATAATAGGCGCGCTATATTTTGCCACCATTGCGCAAATTAGCGATTTACCTAACCCGGTAGGCGCGGACAACATAACCACTTTTTTATTTGATTTTAGCATTTCTTTGGCTATTGGCTCTTGGCTTGCCTCCCAACGTTCCACACTTTCCGGGCTCTTAAAATTTCTAAATGGTATTTTCATTTTTCCCCACTAAATGATTAAAATTATAAATACGGCTCATTGTGCTATTCTTCCCTTGCCATCATTGGCCAACGCGGTAATAGCTTCCTGGAGACTTGTATAACCATCAATTAGACTGTTTGGATCGTGGCTACCTACCGGCGTAATAGATAGATTATGCCATTGCGTGGAATTAATCAAAACCAATAGGCCCTCTTCGATCAATTGTAAATTCGCTTCCATCCTGTCTAATCGGTCAGACTTGGACGGTTCTGGAGTTTTTACCGGGATTACTAGTTTTGCCTCTTTTACACCCTTGCTTGCTGTACCATCTTTTTCGACTTTTGTTTTTTGTGATTCTGACATTTTTATTTTCCCTCTCTTAAAATTCGGGTTTTACCCCATATTGATTAAATACCCCCTATATAGTTAGAAGTTAGTTATAGTAAGCCTATAGAGCACTTTTTTACTATTTACTTTTTCGCTATTAACTATTTTACTTTTCACTATTTTACTTTTTACTATTTACTTTTTTACTAACAAAAAAAACGGCCTTAAAACTTACTAAATCCGTACTTTTCTATAGCCTTACATAGCCTGTAAAAATTGGTTTCATCTTGACAAATACGGGACTTAAAAAGCCATTTTGATAGACAATATAACCCGGTAACTGTACACGCCCTTAGTAATTGATTTTGAGTCCCAGCGGCAAAATACGTACGCTTGTATTCTGCTAATAAAATCCAAAATCTTTCAGACATATTAACATCAAGGCCAAAACTGTCTTTGGATTCGTCAAGTATATACATCTTATCTGTTAATGGTTCACTTGATATAGTTTGACAACGTTCAATGCCGCATTTAGTCATTAACCCGCCTACTTTTTGGTATATTATCAGCTTCTCTGTGGCCCGTGTGGCGTTCGTTATATGGGCTAATACTCTGGCGCCATACGCATTATTTCCGTACTTAGCAACCATTTTACGTAAGAATGTACGGCTTTTTTGACTTTCTGCTACCTTCAGTTTTAATAACAATGAGTCTAACCGGTCATTATTGTTAACGATCCGGGCGGATAGCTCCGCCACCTTACTTAACGTATTCGTAGTGCCTTTGACATTTACACCGCCTTTAGTTGATAATGATAATAGCCCGGTAGTAACTAAACCCCGCATTAAATCGGATTTTTTACACTCAATAAAACCGCTATCTTGTAGTATTTCCACACTTACGCCGTGAAACTGTGAAACGGTAAAACGCTTTGAAATGTTTTTAAATACGTCATCTTTTAACAACCCGCATAACTCATAAAACGCTGCAGGCTGTAGGCATTTTTCAATCCCTATATATTTGGCCGCCTGTAACGTGTTGGCCGCCTCTTTGTCGTCCATGTTGTCAATACCCCCTATTTCCATGTCCGGCGTGGGCGTTATCTCGTTGGTGTGTAATATAAACCTACTCTTTCTTTTCGGTTTGGCCATGTGTTACACCTCTTTCTATTTAATTTCTGTCTTTAATTTGCGCGGCTTTAATTTTCGCTTAACGTGCTTGCTCATGTTGTAATAATTAATCAACCAATTGGCTACCTTGACCGCACACGCCCGGCGGTTCCCGTAATAGAAATGGTAGCCGTATTTCACTTCCCAACTGGATACGGTAGCGTATACAGATTGCGGTTTAACCCCGGAAAATGTCAATTCCGGGGTCATTAATTCCGCCTCTTCACACTCAATAACAAACGCCTTAAAACCGTACCCCTTTGTCCGGTCGAACATTAGATATAAACGCTCCCGGCCATCGCCAACGATACTACCGTAAAAATCCGATTGACTTTTACGCTCAATACATACGCTAAACTCCATTCCTAATATCCCGTAATCGCCTGAATCAAGCTTTTTCGTTACTGTCGGTATGTTACCAAATTTTAACGGATTCTGTTCGTTAGAATCAATTACAATGGTAAATCCTTTAGGTATTGCCGGGACATAATGAACGCGGGAAGGGTTTACCCGGATTTTCGGGGTAGGAATAGCCATTTAATATGTATCCGTATTAATGTTATCGTCTTCAGTATGTACGCGTAATTCGCCCATTACTACTACGTTACGTTCTTCATAGGCTTTTATGTTTTCTTTATCAACTTTGATTTTCTCTTTAATTAATCCAATTTTATCATTATTATTGATTAATTCCCTGCTTAGTTTGTACGCCTCTTCCTGTTTAGTAGCCATTTTGAATAATCCTTTCATTTAATAAACACTTGATAAACTGGTTGACCGGGGAACGATCCAACCCGGCCAACCATACAATTTTAATCACTTACAAATGATTAACACACTATGTTAACCTTTTCCGACTCAATCGCCAAAACCGTCATCGTCATCGGGTGCGGTTTCTACATTTGCCGCCTTAGTACTTGCTGCCGCCGCTTTGGTTTCAACTTTCGTATCCGCCGGGGCGATCTTACCAATATTAGCATTTGGGAAACCTTCCTTTTCTACGCCATCGTCATCAGTATAAGGCGTGGCCGGACTGTGCGTAATATCACACAACACACGGCAACCTTCAATTTCAGCCCTCATTTGCTCGTGAAATTGTGGATTCTGAAGGGTTTTGGTTTTCACTGTACCTGTTTCGGAAAGAATAGACTTTTTTCCAGCGGCTATCCGCTTGGAATTAATCTTTTCAAATAACCCGGACGCTTTACCAATCCCAACTATTTGAGAAAGGCCCTTGTTATCCTTGATACCACAATAAATGGTAGCCTTTTTGCTTGTGTCGTCCGCGTCCCCTGCATGGAAAATTAAACCGTTTTTCTTTTTGGAAAGTTTGATTTCCCCGGAAAATTCCATCAATACACCAGTACCAGCTTTAATGTTACCACAACGCGGCAACTCAAAACCGCCCATATCATCGGTACCGCCAATTTCTGCATTTGGGTCTAACTCTTTTAC
>QMNH01000137.1 GCA_003647675.1 Candidatus Falkowiibacteriota bacterium
ATTTATAATTTATAAACAATTTGTAATACTAAACTTATAATTATAAATTATAAATTAATTAATATATTTCCTTCCCTTAAGCTCGTCGGGTAAATAATTTTGTTCTTCTTTGTATCCGTGATCTGGGCTGTATTTATAGCCCTTGCCATAACCAAATTCTTTCATTAATTTAGTTGGCGCGTTTCTGATATGCAAAGGCACCCCTAAATTTCCATGCTCCCCTACGTCTTGCGCCGCTTTTTTGTAAGCTATATACAAATTATTAGATTTTTTGCATTTACTCATATAAACCACTACCTGGGCTAATATTACATTACATTCCGGCATGCCGATAAAATGGCAAGCCTGATAAGCGGCTACAGCCTGTTCTAATGCTTTGGAATTAGCCAGTCCAATATCTTCAGAAGAAAAACGAACCAGTCTTCTGGCAATATATAATGGTTCTTCTCCGGCTTCCAACATTCTAGCCAGCCAATACAAGGCCGCGTTAGCGTCTGATCCGCGCATCGCTTTATGCAAAGCGGAAATAATATTATAATGCTCTTCACCGTCTTTATCGTACATCAAATATGATTTCTGAAAAGCTTCCTTGATAATTTCTAAACTAATTTTATTGTTAATGGAACTTGAATATTCAAGCACGTTTAAAGCCGTTCGCGCGTCCCCATTGCTCATCCGGGCTAAAACTTTAATTACATCATTATTAATTTTAATTTTAGATTTGCCCAATCCTCTTTCCTTGCTTCCAAGCGCGGATTTAATTATTTTTTCAATATACTTATGTCCTATACGCTTTAAAACAAACACCCTGCATCTTGATAAAAGCGCTCCTCTAACCTCAAAACTAGGATTTTCAGTAGTAGCACCGATTAATGTAATAACCCCCTGCTCTACGTAAGGCAATAACGCATCTTGCTGAGCCTTGTTCCATCTATGAATCTCGTCTATAAAAAGTATGGTTCTCTTGTCTTCAATTTCGTTTTCCCTGGCTTTTTTAATTACTTCCTTCAAGGCTCTAATTCCGGAGGTCACGGCGCTGAATTGCAAAAATTCAGACCTTGTTTGTCTGGCTATAATATAAGCTAATGTTGTTTTGCCGGACCCAGGTGGTCCCCAAAAAATTATAGATGGCAGTTTATCGGATTCAATCGCTAATCTAAGCATCTTTCCCTCGCCCACTACTTCATCCTGCCCTAAAAAATCATCAATTTTTTCCGGCCGCATCCTGTCCGCCAAAGGTGTTTTTTTAATTTCTTTTTCCATGCCATAATCTTACCAGAACTAAATATAAATTTCAAATAAAAAATGCTTATACTATTAATTTGTTAAGCATTGATATATTTTATATTTTTTCCTTTATACTTTTAACTTTCTGCTTTCTGCTCCCTAGTCTCCCCCCAATCTTCTTTTTCTCTCAGTGAATTCTTCCAATATTAAATCAACATCTCCCCTTTCAAAATCGGGCCAGTATTTCTTTATAAACAAAAGTTCGCTGTAACTTGATTGCCACAGCTGAAATCCGGAAAGCCGCTGTTCACCCGAAGTTCTTACTATCATATCAGGATCGCTTAGCTCGCTCTGGTATAAATATTTTCGTATCATGCCTTCATGAATCTGTTCCCGGCTGATTTTATTTTTTACTATCTTTTTTATTGCGTCCACTATCTCGGCACGGCCGCCGTAATTCAGGCAAATATTTAAAATTCCGCCGGAATTATTTTTAGTTTTTGCTATCGCTTCATGGCATATTTCCGGCAAATCACCGGGCAATTCATTAATCCGGCCGCTAATAAGCAACCTAAAATCCTTTTTATTAAAATTTTCCAATTCTTCTTCAAGCGCCCTTTTCATTAGTTTCATTAAATAATTGACTTCTTCGCGGGAACGGTTCCAATTTTCGGTTGAAAACGCGTAAACAGACACTATTTTAACACCACATGCAAAAAACCAATCAGGCACTTGCCTCATTTTCCCATAGCCTTTCCGGTGTCCTTCTATGGTAGGCAAATTACGCTCTTTTGCCCAGCGCCTATTCCCATCCATTATTATCCCAACATGATTTGGTATATTTTTTTTGTCTTTTGTCATATTATTTAAATAATAATTTACCTGATTTCATACTTTTATATACTCCCAATAAAAACATTGATCCGATTAAGCTAGTTAGGCTTACTAAAATAAATAAATTATTAAACCCGAAACGAAAAGCTAAAAAACCCCCCAATGAAGCTGCGCCCGCAGCGCCTAAACCAACTAGGGTTTCATATACCCCCCACTCAAGCCCCTCGTGCTTCTTGTCTATATGGCGAGTGAATATGGCATACCAGGAGGGCAGGGTTATAGCAGTTGCTATTCCATAAAAAAATTGAACAATATACAACTCAATTGGTGTATTGACGGCTAAGTACAACAATGGAATTAAGCTATATATTACAGAACCTATAAAAAGGGCCCAAAAATCATCTTTTTCTCCTTTCATTCTGTCTATAAAATTTGCCGCCGGAATCTGTATTAAAGACTTTGCGATTAAATATACACTGGATGCTATCCCGACTACTTCAAGGGTCCCACCCTTTATAGTATCGGCAATAAATATGGCAAAAATTGGAGACACCAATCCAAAGCCGCTAATAATTATCACATCGGAAATGGTTAAAATCCTAATTACTTTATTAACTTTTCTCATCGCGAAATAGTCTTGCCAATTTTTTTTCTTAAACCACATAATCTATTTAATTATTTTAACTAACTTTAATTTATCTTTTTTGCCGCTTATAATATTAATATTTTTCTTTTCAACGCAAAATTCTTTAGCAAGCAATTTAATTAATTCCTGATTAGCCTTCCCTTTAACCGGCGGCGCAGCAATATCTATTTTTATTGTATCGTCTTCTAAAATTTCTTTAATTAAAGTTTTACCGGCTCCGGGCCGCGCCTTTACCCTTAAATATACCTCTCCGCTACTTTTTAATTTTAATTTATAATCACTAATCATATTTTTGAACTATGCGCTATGCGTTATGAGTTATGCGTTACGTGTTATGTATTGCACAAAATTAATTTTCTTTAAATATTATCGCGTTTGGAATATCTCGCCCGGGCAAAACCATATATTCATCATTATACCATAAAGCTGATGAATATCCTCCGTCTAAATTAAGCGCGTACTCAACTTTTAGCTCTTTCATAATATCGGCCAAGTCCGGCACTGTCGCGTTGCGGGCCACAACTAAAAAAATCGTGTTATCCTTATAACCGATGGCATTCCTATATGCCTTGGTATTCCTTTGCTTGTCGTCAATATCCCATTCAATAAGCAAATTCATGCCTTTTTCTATTAACCTGGGCTTATTTCCAATTGCGGCTTGCAGTTTTACTCCGTGTATTTCTTGAAAAGCTTCAACAACATTTATTCCGCCCGAGGCGGACCAGTCTTGGGCTGGAAATTCCCGGCTGTCTTTAAAATAATAAAATTTATTATTTTCATCCCAAACCATTATCGGCCCGGTTGTCCAATATTTCAATTGGTCTTCGTTTATCATTTTTCCTAAACTGGAATTATATACCGGGAAAAAATAATAATTTTTCTTTGCCGCGCCGGTATC
>QMNH01000138.1 GCA_003647675.1 Candidatus Falkowiibacteriota bacterium
GGCGAAACGCAATACGAAAACGTGTTTTTATTATTGGGGCGCGTGCTACAGCAAACGATCGAAGGGCGGCGGATTGATCGCGTATTCGTGGACAGTGGATACCAAACGGAAAACGTTTATAAATTTTGTCGCCGGTTTCCTGGTATCGCATACCCGACGAAGGGGCGCGAAACCCAGGACAAAGCGTTAAAAGCAAACAAGATAGATATAACGCATAACGGCAAAACGGTTCGCAACGGTTTAACGTTATGGTTAATCCATACGGATTACTATAAAACGTGGGTTTATTCGCGGATACGTTGGGATATAAACGAAGCCGGCGCGTTTCATTTAGATAGCGCGACAGACGACGATTACATAAACCAGTTAACAAGCGAAGAATTAATAATCAAACCGTCGGGGCGTCGTATATGGGTACAGATCAAAAAAGACAATCATTATTTAGATTGCGAAACAGGCGCGGCGGCGGCGGCGAGTTCCTTGCAAGTTCATACACTTAAACCGATAAACGAGGCGAAAGGCAAACGGGAAGTTTTACAAAAGAAAAACAGCATTATACAAAAACCGTCGAGGGGGTTTACCAGGCGTTAATTATGGGCGTATTATCGCCCCATGAATTTGACAGAAGCCCAGGCAATTTTAAATAAGTGGATCGCCGCCGATACCGCGACGCAAAAAGGGCAAAGTTACTCTATCGATGGTTTATCGTTAACGCGAACCGACGCAGATCAGATCACGAATAAAATCGATTACTGGCAAAGCAAAGTAAACGAATTAATCGATCTGGCAAACGGATCACAGCCAGGCGTTGCGATCGCATCGTTTAATCACTAATGGAAATTATAAAAAACTTGTTTCCAGGTTGGGCGTTGCAACGTGCGAAAGCCCGCCACGAAATCGATCAGTTAACCCGTTATTACGACGCCGCGCAAAATTCTACTTACAGAAAAAAACCAAAAGGATCACGTAACGCCCAGGCGATCACGCAACAAGGCGCGACCAGGTTACGCGATTACGCGCGCGATCTTGACGAAAACCACGATCTAGCAATAGGGATTTTAGATACACTGGTTAATAATATTGTCGGTACTGGTATCCCTATCAGCCCGATTGTACAAAACGCCGACGGCACGTTAGACGAAAAACTAAATACCCATATATCCCGCGTTTTTGCCGATTGGAAACGCCGCCCCGAAGCATCGAGAACATTACCCTTTGACGAAATGACCCGCCAAGTTTGCCGGTCGTGGTTGCGCGATGGTGAAGTATTAACGCAACGGATCAAGGGAAACACCCCCGCTATTCAGCATCATAGCGGCGTACCGTATAGCCTGGAATTAATCGAAGCCGATTATTTACCGTTCGATTTAAACACCGCAAAACCTAAAAAGATCGTACAGGGCATCGAGGTTAATACCTGGGCGCGCCCGATTGCATATCATTTATTAAAATCAGATCCGACAGAGATTTACAGCGTTAATACCAGGTCGGAAGATACAAAACGCGTCGAAGCCGATAAGATCTTTCACGTTAAATTTACCAGGCGCGTTAATCAGGTTCGCGGCGTTTCTGTATTGCATGGCGTTATTACCCGTTTAGATGATATTAAAAATTACGAAGAAAGCGAACGGATAGCCGCCCAGGTTGCCGCAAGTATGACGGGTTACGTTAAAAAATCGCCTGAGATGCGCCAGGAATTACCCGACGAAGAAACACCAAAACAACGCGAGTACGAAATGTCTCCTGGTATGATCTTCACAGATCTATTACCAGGCGAAGAAATCGGCACTATTTCAAGCGATCGCCCGAATACAGGTTTAGACGATTTTCGATCTAGTATGCTCAAAGCGGCGGCAAGTGGAACGGGCGTTAATTATTCGAGCATATCAAAAAATTACGATGGTTCGTATTCTTCACAGCGTCAATCTATGATCGAAGCGTTACCAGGTTATGAAAAAATGCGTAACTATTTCATCGAAGTATTTATAAGACCGATGTACCACGACTTTTTAGATATGGCGATTTTATCGGGCGCGGTACAGATCCCCAAGGGCATAAACCGCGAAACGTTATACGACGTCGATATTCGCGGCGTATTGTTACCCTGGATCGATCCTAAAAAAGAAGTCGAAGCCGATGTAATAGCAATCAATAACGGATTAAAAGCCCGCGTCGATGTAATACGCGAACGCGGCGGCGATCCTGTAAACATTAATAAACTAATCGAGTTAGACGAATTTAAACCAGTGGCAGAAACCGCCGCCCCCGCAGTTAACCAGGTCGCCGAAGATGAAGAAACAGCCTAATAAAAATCAGTTAATGCAGTTAGCAACGCGCCTGGAAAGTGTAAAAGTTAACGAAACAAACCGATCAGTTAGCGCGGCATTATCCGCCGGCGCAATTGTTAAGCGATGGTTCGGAAACGAAAAACTGGTTATCAGTAAAGAGTCGGTAAACCTGGAACGCGCCGCGCATGGTTTACCGCTATTATTTAATCACGATCCACAGAAACCGATCGGGCGGGTTAATAACGTTCGCGTCGATACTGATAATGTATTACGCGGCGATCTGGAATTTAGTAACAACGAATTAGCAAATAGCGTTTATCGCGATGTTAGCGAAGATTTTTTAAACGATGTTTCTATAGGTTATCGAATAACCGAACATTTAGAAAAAGACGACGGTATAGAAGTAACGCGATTCGATTTATATGAGGCGTCGATCGTTACGATCCCCGCCGATATAAACGCGGGCGTTAACCGAAGCATCGATTACAATCAAAACTTAAAACCGAATGAGGGTTTAAAAATGTCAGATCAAGAGAAAGCAACGATCGCCGCCGATGCAGTTAGCGCATATCAAGCGACAGAAAAAACACGCCAGGCAGATATTAACCTGGCATTTACAGATAGCTATCGCGGCGCAGAGTTTGACGAATTGAAAACGCGCGCCCTGGCCGATGATAAATTTACCGTCGATATGGTTCGCAAAGAGTTGTTAGATATGATCGGTAAAAATACGCAGTCAGTTAGCGACGTTGCCGCGCATATCCGCGAGGACGAAGGCGACAAATTAACGCGCGGTATTACCGAAGCGTTAACCGTTAAGATCGGCACAAACCGCGACGATAAAATTATTACTGGTATCCGTGGTAATGAGTTTTTCGGTATGTCAATGGTCGAGATCGCGCGTATATGTTTAAGCCGATCCGGTATTAAGCCGAAGTCAAATAGCCGTATGGATATTGTCGGCGATGCGCTTTCTATGCGTGTTATGCAGGGCGTTGCTTCATTCCCTGGTATCCTGGAAAATATCGCGCATGGTTCGATGCAACTAGCATACGAAGAAGCCGAAGAAACCTGGCGCACCTGGGCGCGTATCGGATCACTAACAGATTTTAAGAGCGCAAGCCGCCCGAATTTGTCAGCGTTCGATAGTTTGCCAGTCGTACCAGATACCGAAGAATATACGTTTGGATCTTTCGGCGACATTAACGAACATATCCAGTTAGCTACATACGGTAAGTTATTCGAGATCAGCCGCCAGGCATTGATTAACGACGATCTTGATGGTTTAGCGCGTATCCCTGGCGCGATGGGTA
>QMNH01000139.1 GCA_003647675.1 Candidatus Falkowiibacteriota bacterium
ACGTTACTATTCCCAACGTGGCCATGAAAGTCAACGACATTATAACCGCCACCACCACGGTCGGCGATGACAACGGCGACACCTACGGCCTGGTTTTCGGCACCATCGGCGGTTTTACTCTCAGCAGTTTCAATCGCATAGACGCTACTACCTATACGGTTCAATTTACCATTACCGAAGGCGGCGCTGACGTCGCGGCCGGCAGTAATATACCGGTCAGTCTCATAATAGACGACACAGCCGGCAATCAAAGCTCGGAATATAATACGGCGATTACCCAAGCCAATGATCCAATAGACGCCAATACCCCAGCCATTGCCACGGTCAGTTTCAACCCCTCGTTCGGCACGTTAAAAGTCGGCGATACGGCTACCGCCACTATCCATGCCGTCGACGACGAAACCGGATTAAACGCCAGTTCAACCATGACTATAAATAACGTGGAAGTATCCAGCACTTTCTCAGAGCTAAGCAGTGGAGACTACATAGTTACCTACACCGTTTCAGAATATGACACAGATATTGATGACGATACCGAAGATCTGCCGATTAATTTGTCCCTAGTGGATGACGCCGGCAACCGGAGCGCGGCCTCAACTACGCCCGACATTACCGGCCGGCCTGGCGTGGACGCCCGTACACCTACGGCTCCAGGACCTTTAACTTTAAATAGTAAAACCAGCTCTAGTATAACTCTTAATTTAGGCGCTACTACTACTGAAGCAAATTTTAGCGAATATAAAATATTTTATAAAATTGGCTCAAGCGGAGTAACCGAAGCAAACAATTTACATAGCTCAAGCACTGACATGAATTTGGGAAATATCTTTTTTTACGGCGCCTCTACCACCACCATTTTCGGATTGGCAACCGGAACCACTTATGTTTTTAATATCTGGGCCTATGACACGGCCGGCAATAAAGCCAGCTCAACTTTTGAGTATAGTACAGCTACAAATTACGCGCCCGGAAGCCCTAGTTCTTTGGGGCAGTTCAAGTCTGGCGGGGCTATTATTGCAAATAACAGCTGGACAAATGAAAGCACTATTAATTTGCGGGCCAGCGCCATTGACGCCGACACCAGCGAAATATTAACTTTTTATTTTGAAATAGCAACCAGCACTGATTCTTTTATCGGCAATATAGTTTTGCCCTGTTCGTTTGACGAGAATTGGAACGATTGCGGTACTAAAGTCTGGGCCATTACTTCTTCTTTGGGAGATTACAGTTCAGCGCCTTTTATTGCTACAGTTACTCCGCAATTAATTCATAATTCCAATATTGGCTATAAATGGCGGGTCAAGGCCTGCGATGATAACGAAACTTGTTCTGTTTGGGTTGATGCCGGCACAGACCCTAATTTTAAAATTGATTATACTCCTCCAAGCGACCCCGGAGACTTGCGGGAATATGCCAAAACCGCGGTTAGCGCGACCTTAAAGCTGGGTGCAACAACAACAGAGGCAAATTTTAGCGAGTATAAGATATTTTATAAAGCCGGTTCAAGCGGAGTGACTGAAGCAAATGAGCCGCACAGTTCAAGTACCGACATGAATTTGGGGAATATCTTTTTTTACGGCGCGACTACCACAATTATAGAAGACCTGGCCGCTAGTACCCAATACGTTTTTAATATCTGGGCCTATGACGCGGCTGGCAATAAAGCCAGCGCTACGGAAATGACTTTAACAACCGCTAGCGCCAGCAATCCGCCGACCGGTAGTTTTTCGGGAGCAGACCAAAAAAGGGACGGTACTGGCGCGGTAGATATTTCAATTACGCTTGATGACCCGGATAACGATGATACACTGCGGGCTCGGATTGATTACGCTACGGGTACAGATTGTATTTTTTCGCCGCCGCTTGACCCGACTATTGACACCGGGAACGTGTCTGACTCCCATGGCTCGCCGCCCGATATAGATAATAATTATGTTTATCAGGTCGGTACGACCAGCGGTTGGATAGTTACTTCGCCAGGCGCTAACACGGTTAGCTTTGACTGGACAAGCAAAACCGATGAACCTTTAGCCAGCGGTTATTATTGCCTACAGCTTACCGCGAACGATGGCTTATTCAGCCAAAGCCCATTAGCTACAACCAGCGTGTATATAGATAATACGGCGCCATCCCCGCCCGGAGCCTTAAGTTTAGATAATAAGTCAACCTATAGCGTGGATTTAAAATTCGGGGCGACCAGTACGGAATTGAATTTTAGCGAATATAAAATATTTTATAAAGAATATGACGGCTTAGCTCCAACCGAATCAGATTATGTGCTGGCATCCTCCACCGATAATAATTTAGAAAATATTCTATTTTATGGGGCTACCACTACAATCATAAGCGGACTTGATGCCGGGACAGCTTATAGTTTCGCGGTTTGGGCTTATGACTCTTATGGCAACAAGGCTAGTTCGTCGGCAGTAGATTTTACCACCAATTATTTGCCGGCTAATCCGGCTAGTTTGGGACAGTTTAAAAATGATGGTGTAACAGTTGTTCCTAACGGTTATTGGGCTACCGAGGATAATGTAAAATTAAAGGCCAGCGCTTTTGACAGCGATACTAGCGAAGTTATTAGGCTTTATTTCGAACTTCATACTTATAATGACGATTTTACCACCGCTACATCCGTGCCATTCGGCGCTTGCGCTTCCACTACGGCCTGGGGCGCGTGCAACAGCAAAATTTGGCTTGAAACTTCTTTGGCCGGAGATTATAGCATAATGCCCTATACGGCCACAGTTAATCCCGCAAACATGGCATCTTCTTCCGGCGGCTACAAATGGCAAGTTCTGTCCTGTGACGATAATAATGTTTGTTCCGATAATTGGACAGAGTTTAACGCAGTTACCCCGAACTTTAAAGTTGATTTTACGGCTCCAACCGCGCCGGGACAACTAAGTATTGCCAGTTATATGAGTACGAGCGTAATATTGGCTTTTGGAAACGTAACGGTTGAAGATAATTTCGGGGAATACAAAATATTTTATTCCACCTCAACACCGGTAACGGAAGCGGATTTTGAGCACAGCTCGTCTAGTGATGAAAATTTGGGCATTAAAAATTACGGCACGGCCGCCACTACGACTATTAGCGGCCTTTTATCCGGCGAACTTTATTATTTTAATATTTTTGCTTATGATCAAGCCGGAAATAAAGCCAGTTCAACCGAAACAAGCACTACTACTAACACTCTGCCAACCGGAAATTTTATTTCCGCAGTCACAAGAAGAGACGGCACCGGCATTGTGGATATATCTATCCAGGCCGCGGACATTGACGGAAATAACGCGCAAGCCAAGATTGAATACGAAGCCGGAACTAGCTGTGATTTTATTTCCGAGACCAAAGCAACCTTGGATGAAGCCGATGCCAGCGCAACCTCTACCTATGGCGACGCTAAAGTGGAAAATGAAAATGATTACCAAGTAGGCAATTCTTCGGGCTGGATAGTTACCGCCTCCGGTGCCAATACGGTTAGCTTTGACTGGCTGTCCGACACTGA
>QMNH01000140.1 GCA_003647675.1 Candidatus Falkowiibacteriota bacterium
AGGTTTACACTCTGGCCAAGGCCGAACTGGAGTTAATCTATAATGCCAACGGGATGGCCGAGTCACCGCTATTTACACCGTACCGGGAGTATTTACTTAACGATTATTCGCAGTTCAAACCGCGTTCGCACTACACCAAGAATGATACTCTAAAAAGCTATTTTATCGCCATGATGTGGTATGGCCGGATGGGTTTTTCACTTGATTCTCCCGAATTGACGCGCGACGCGATAATTATTACCGGACAGGTAAACAGTCTGGAAGCCGGGGGAGAAAAAATCTCTAAATTATATTCGGATTTTTCTGCGGCCATTGAATTTTTTGTCGGAGAGGTTGACGATTTAACTCCGTATGAATACACTGATTTAATAAAAGACATTTACGGCGACAATTTAACGCGCGGACATCTGGCAGACGGCTTGATGCTTAATACATTTATAGATACAGCAATAGATAAACTGCCAAAGCCCCGGATAGTGTCTGAAGCGGTTTTACTTTTTGATGACGGCGCCGAAAGAGATAAATTGCTTAAACAATTAATGCAATTCCGCTTTTTGGGCCAGCGTTTCACCCCGGACGTCTATATTATTAACCAATTAACCCAAGGCGTGGGCGCGCCGGATCCGGAAACCGGGCAGAATCTGCCTTCAATGTCAACGGCGTTGATGCCGATAAATATAATTAGTCCTGGTAATAAAATCGTTGAGGGGTATGTTGATAATTGGGTATTATCAAACGCGCCTGACTCAGATAAAATAATAGCCAAAAAATCAAAAGAATTAAAAGATGAATTTGCCCAATATAATGAAACGGTCTGGACTCAGAATATATATTGGAACTGGCTAAATAGCTACCGGTCGCTTTTGGGCGGATACGGGGCCGGATATCCTTTATTTATGACAACCGATGCTTGGCAGAAAAAGAATTTAGGCACTGTACTCGGTTCCTATACCGAACTTAAGCACGACACCCTTTTGTACGCCAAACAGTCATACGCCGAACTGGGCGGAGGCGGGGATAACCCGGACGAAATACCGCCGGTGCCGAAAGGCTATGTAGAAGCGGACGAAGTTTTCTGGTCTAGGATAACAGCCTTAGCGAAAATGACTGCCGCTGGCCTAGAGACTAGGGGAATTATGCCCGAGTATTTCGGAAAAAGATACGAGTCATTTATTGAAACTTGCGGATTTTTCAAGGAAATAGTAGGTCAAGAGTTAGGCAATAAGACAATTAGCGACGATGACTTTGAAAAGTTGCGGAAAATTGGTTTTGTATTCGAGAGCCTGACCGCGCCCCTGCCGGGCGAGGAGCTTACCGACAAGGAGCGCCGGGCCGGCATTATAGCCGATATCCACACAGATGCTGTTGAGGGCGATATTCTTTACGAGGCTACCGGCAAGCCTTATATAATTTATACGGCCATAAAAGACATAAACGGTACGCGCTTAACCCGCGGGGTGGTCTTTAATCATTATGAATTAACCGGCCCTTTAACCGAGCGCTACGCGGATGAAGACTGGCAAGCAAGGGTTTATGACGATAAAAACGCTTTGCCGGAGGCGGATAGATGGAGCCGGGATCTGATTAAATAGTATGGGTAAAAAAATAGGTATTATTATTTTATTTTTTTCGTTAAGCCTGCTTATTGCGGGTTTAATGTTTTTGGGCGGAAATAAAATAAAAGTAAGCGATAATATAGAACCAAAAAAAGAAAATTTAGTTCATACGGCCGAACCCAATGATATTAAATTTTATGATACGGTTTATAGTTTTAATAAGAAGAGCATCGGTTTTGATGATAAAAAAATAGTGGCCGGTATTACGCCGCATCATCTACTGGCCGGTGATATGATTGCCGAGTTTTACGATAACTTAGCCGGCCTGGATTATGATACTATTATTTTACTGGGGCCAAACCATTACAGTGCCGGTAAAAGCAAGATAATCACTTCTGATTATGACTGGCTGACCCCGTTTGGCAAGCTTGGGTGTGACCGGGAATTAATTGGTAAATTAGGCACTTTTGTTTCCGGCCTTGGCACAGAGCCGGCAGTACTTGCCAAAGACCATTCAATAACTAGCCAAGCCGGTTTTATAAAAAAAACTTTCCCAAATGCCAGGTTTGTACCGCTAATCTTAAGTCCGAATATAAATGTGGAGGAATCCGGTGATTTGGCTGAAGCATTATTAAGCTTAAGTCAAAACGCAAAAATATTATTGATTGGGAGCGTGGATTTTTCCCATTACCAGGATAGCAAGATGGCAATTTCTCATGACCAAAAGAGTATTAAGGCAATAGAAAGTTTTAATTTTAATAATGTTTACAAACTGGACATTGATTCACCGCCGGCAATATACGCCATAATGAAATACAGTGAATTTAATGAAGCAAGTTTTAAAGTATTAAACAACTCCAATTCGGCCTTGCTGTCGGGAAAGGAAAAGCTGGATAGCGCTACCAGTTATGTAACCGGTTATTTTACCGGCCAATAACTGGTTTTTAGTTATTTTTTGGTTTAAGTTTTTTGTAAATATTAAAGAGGGTTATATGTAATTAACATTACATTCTGCTCCTAGCCCGAATATTGGTTTTACAAAAGTTCAGAATGCTTATTGGGGTATAAAAAATATTGATAAAATTGGCGATATTTTTTCATATGCTTCCGGGGTCTCCCCAGGCATAAGTCTTCGGCTTAGACGGGACAGGGATTCTTACATTCGTTTCAAACCAAAGACCCACAAAAGCAATTTTAAAACGGGCAAACTGCCCATTTTTATTTTGTTCCCCATTAAGAACGTGCTTAGAACTTTTATTGGGGGAGTATTGAGATTAAATTAATGAATGAAAAAAGTGTGCCACTTTAGTTTACGGCACACTTTGAATGAGGGTTTTTATTGAGCTGTTCCGGTCTTTATTAAGGTTTCGCGATTTCTTGATTTTTGTCTATAATTTTTTGTAAATCATTGTCATAAAAGTCTATATAGATTTTTTTGACAATCCGACCTCTCCAATTTTTATCATTGTCATAGCAGGCATCATAGAAAAGTCGGTAGGATTCACCAAAGTACAAAAAGAGCCCATTGTTATAATCTATGCCTCCCCAAGGATCTTTGGAATTGCCATTTTGATCGATAAAGTAAAGATTTACTTCATTGATTAGATATTCATCTGGAACACAGCCACCCTTAACGATACAATTTTTAAGCACTCTGATAGGTGGCTCTTTTTCACTCTTTATTCCATAGATTAAAGCCTTGTAAGGTTTACCGTTGTGATTAGATCCGTGATAAATTTCCACCAACTTTAAATCTTTTGCCATTACAGATGTCACAGAAATCAGTCCTAAAATAGTCAAGATCAAGATAATTTTCTTCATAATACCCTCCTTAGTTAATGATTGCTTGATAAAAAGACCAATAAAAAAATATAGCATAAAGTTATACTTTTGTCAAGTTTCACTTGCCTATATAGATTGGGAGTAGAATGTAGGGGTTTATTTATTTTA
>QMNH01000141.1 GCA_003647675.1 Candidatus Falkowiibacteriota bacterium
ATATTATTAAATGATAATAGATTATCTAAATAATATTTTCTTAAAAACGGCGGGGCCGATCTTGCCTCATTGCCCGGTGGCAATCACGGCAATAAAGTGGTCGTTCTCCGTCTGGTTCAAAAGGCAGTTCTGTAATTTCTGCCCCACATTTGGAGCATTTCCAACTACCTTTAAACATCTGGCGATCACCAGAATATTGGTTATCCATTTTTTAATTTTTGTTTGCGTTGGTTTTGATTAGTAAAAAAACGCAAACGTTATTGAATTATATTAACACTATAGCAAAGTTTTATGGTTTTGTCAATGTTTGCGGCGTATATTAAAATTTATTTGTATATTGTAAAAAAAGACTAAATTAGGTAAAATATAGATACAAATATGAAAGAAATAGAAGCAATAAAAAAAGAACGGCTATTGTATTTTTTACTAATTTTATCAATATTTATTTTCTCCGGATGTATAGGCTCAAATAACGGTAAAAATGAAGTTGAATGGGACGATGAAATACTGTTAGCTAAAGAATGTGGAATGGATAGACTGAGATGTTGTTCTGACGATCCGGCTTGTTTTTACGGGCAGACTTGCTGTACTGACCCGAGCGATAATAAGCGGAATTATTGCGCGAACGATTGCGAACTTGGAAAAGAAGAGGCTTTTTGCCGAAAGGATGAGCCAAGGTGTAATAGCGGTACAGCCTGTGTTGATGATTTTTGTTTATTATGCGGTGGAGAAAATCAGCCTTGTTGCGAGGAAGACAATAAATGCGGCAATGATTTGCTCTGCTATAAAGATAAATGTGTTAAATGCGGTTCAGCCGGCAATCCTTGCTGTGGTAATACGAAGGCTTGCGAACATGAAGACAAGATTGATTATACTCATACGGAATGCCGTAGCGGGGTTTGCGTATATTGCGGAAATAACGGAAAGGTTTCCTGCATAAGCGAACCTTATTGTTTAACGGGTCATCTTCTGAATAATGATGTTTGTTTAAAATGCGGTGAGGCCAATCTGCCCTGTTGCGACAAAGATGATAATGGCTATGAGTGTAATGAAGATAAAAACTTAACTTGCGAGCTTGGTTTTTGCTCAAAAAAATAGTTATTATAATAAAAATTATAATTTAAAATTATGGTAAATCTTTTTAAAACAATTCACAAAAAAATAAACGGGGTAATTTGGTCGCTTTTAAGTACGGGCATTATTTTATTAATGCTGTCGGTTTTAATCGTATGGACTGATTTTATGTTAAGGCTGATAATTGGCTTGTTTATTTTAATAATTGCGTATATTTTTTTATATGGCGGTTATAAACTTTGGGCTTTACGGAAAGACATTGAAGATCATTTTAAATTTTAACACTACGAATTATCATCGCTTCGCGCGATCTGGCGGAGCCTAGACAAATCCATTACAAATATACAAATATTAGCAGAAACGTTTTAATTATTTTTATGAAAAAATATTATTTACTGTTATTTATACTTTTATTAGTATTTGTTGGTTGTTCCAAAAAAGTTGATTTTATGGATCAGCCGGCTGATGACGGGCAGTTTTATTATACCAATAAAGACTTGGGCTTTACGCTTGTCTTGCCGCCGGAATTTATTTACTACCAAACCCAGCGGGTTGAGACCGATGATTATATCGATATTGAATTTTTCGTTCCCACCAGCGACCGCGCTTATCCGCGGGAAGTTCCGAGCTATGGGAAGGCGATTGTTGTCAGAGTATTTTCGAGTAGCGCCTGGTCAAGTGTTGACGGCGATAGTGAGATTAAATTTATTTATGAAAAAGTTGGCGAGAAAGGAGAAAATATTTATACCATTAAATTTTGGAAAAAAATTCCGGTTGATTGGGAGAATAAATGGACCGAGCTATTAAATAATAGTATAAAAAATAATTTTAAATTAAATTAATATATGGCCAATCCAACATTATCGAAAAAATCAGATACAACTCTCACCGTAAACGATAACACGAAAAGATTGTTTCAGGTAATTTATCGCGAACAGAATAAAAAAGAGAAGAGTAATGATGAAATTCCAAGAATAAAAGTATCTGCGCTGGTTTCAAAAATGGCGTTTTATTATGAGAAAATCCGTAATTCAGTTGATTATAAAGAGGAACATTTGCACCGCAAGAACGCAATTGAACGGATTTTAAGGCGCCATATAATTATTGAAGGAGCAATGTCCTTAAAAGGTGTTAATAGTAGGGAAATCGCAAGCCATCTGTTAATCGAGCTTATTAGAGCCGCTTATTTGGAAAATAATAAAATACCGGAAACAAAAATAGACGAAATAGAAGAAGTGCTGAACCGCTATTTAAAGTTGAAAAAATATAGCCGGGACGCGATAAAGCCATTAAGCGTAAAAGAAAAAAATGAATTTAATAAATGGATTATTTCTTTAGCCGCCAGCGATATTGAAGAAAGACTAGGAAGGAGCAAGGTTGATTTGCTGGTTATGGATTATATGTATGAAATATTAACGGCTAATATTAAATTACCCAAGGATTCTTCTTATGAAAAGGATAAAGAAATACAGATTTTTGCCGGTATTCATCGGACACTTTTAAAATTCGATCGGGACATGATCAGCCATCTGCTTTTTAAATATTTTAATCCAAATTGGCAGAGCTTAAGCGACGAGGAAATAGCGCGGGACGGCAAAAATATTTTAGGCCTGCGCGGGAAAATCAATAAACAGCTTGATCATCCCTTGTCGGTTCAGTTTAACCGGATAATAAGCCGTTATACTGTTTTTTTTACGGTGCTGGTTGACGTGATCTCCGAAGACCCTAAAAAAGTATACGACAATATCCAGCGCGATCCCAAAGCTTTTCCCCGACAGATAAAAAAAATCTGCTCTAAAAAATACAATACTACGCGCACAAAATTATGGCGAGCGGCTCTTAGAAGCATAATATATATTTTTATAACCAAGTCGGTTTTCGCGATTTTACTTGAAGTGCCGGCCACGAGATGGTTTGGGGAGGAAATCAATATATTTTCTTTAATAATAAATATAAGTTTTCCCGCTATTTTATTATTTTTTGTGGTTTTATTCACCCGGCTGCCATCGGACGCTAATTCGTCAAAAATAGTGCAAGGCGTTGAAGAGATTGTTTTTAAAGAACATGAGCGCGAAGATCCGTTTCAGCTGCGCCGGCCGGTTAAGCGCAAGAAATTAATGCATAGCGTTTTCGGTCTTTTTTACGCTATCACTTTTTTCTTATCTTTCGGGCTGTTTGTCTGGATTTTAAATTTAATACAATTTAGTTTTGTCAGTATTGTTATTTTCCTTTTCTTTCTCGCGTTTGTTAGCTTCTTTTCCATCCGTATCCGTAAAAACGCCAAAGAATTTATTATTCTTGAACCAAAAGAAAATATATTCAGCTTTATTCTTGATTTTTTCTACGTGCCGGTAGTGTCGGTCGGCAAATGGCTTTCGGAAAAGTTTTCCCGGATCAATGTTTTTGTTTTTTTATTGGATTTTATTATCG
>QMNH01000142.1 GCA_003647675.1 Candidatus Falkowiibacteriota bacterium
CCATAAACATCGGCAGATGAAGCCTGGATAAAAACCGCTTTATTTTTTCGAGCTATTTCCAGCATATTAATTACACCGTGAACGTTTGATTTAGTGGTATGAATCGGATCCACCTGAAGGTCTATACAGGACACGGGGCAGGCAAAATTCATTACCCAGTCTAATTTATCTTTTATTTCAATTGGGTCAATAATGTCATGCTTTATAAATTTAAAATTTTTATTCTTTTTAATCGCTTTAATATTCTCGGTTGAACCGGCAGTTTTCTGCAAATTATCCAAACAAATAACCCGATGCCCCTCACGCAAATATTTTTCACATAAATGCGAACCAACAAACCCGGCTCCGCCGGTTACTAAAATTGTTTTATTTTTTTCTTGCATAATTATTGTATATTACGATATTTTTTTTCCCATTCCCAAGCAGATTTAAGCATATCCTCAAGGGTTCTTTGGGCTTTCCAGCCTAATTCTTCTTCCGCCAAACTGGCGTCTGTATATACAGCCACCACATCACCGGGACGGCGGCCAACTATCCGATAATTTAATTTCTGGCCGGTTGCCTTTTCAAAAGTTTTAACTACTTCCATGGTTGACGAACCTTTTCCTGTTCCTAAATTATATATCTCAAACTCTAATTTATTTTTTTTCTCTAATAATCTTTTTAAAGCGACTACATGGGCTTTCGCTAAATCAACAATATGGATATAATCGCGAATATTATAACCATCCGGGGTATCATAATCATTACCGAATATTTTTAATTCCTTCCTGATACCAGCAGCGGTTTGCGTAATATACGGAACAAGATTCTCCGGTTTCCCGAGCGGTAATTCACCGATTAAAATCGAATCATGAGCCCCGACCGGATTAAAATATCTTAATGAAATAACGTTAATATCATGTGTTTTCGCAACATCCCGTAATATTTCCTCGGAAATACTTTTTGTATTGCCATAAGGCGAGGCCTGTCCTTTGGTCGGAGTTTCTTCGGTTACTGGCAATTCTTCGGGTTCCCCGTAAACAGTACAGGAAGAAGAAAAAACAAAATTTTTAATATTTTTTTTAGTTGCTATTTTGAGCAAATTTATAAGAGACACTAAATTATTGTGATAATATTTTAACGGATCTCTTACCGATTCCCCCACGGCTTTATGGGCAGCAAAATGCACAATTGAATCAATATCAGGGTATTTTTTAAAAAATTCTTTTAAACGGTCATAATCGCATAAATCAAACTTCTCAAAATCCGGTTTTACTCCGGTTATTTCCTTAATACCGTCAAGCGTTTCAATTACTGAATTAAATAAATTATCAACAATAACAACCTTAAAACCGGCCTGTATTAATTCAACTGTAGTGTGAGATCCTATATATCCGGTTCCACCGGTTACTAAAATTTTTCCCATATTTATAATTAATATTCTTTGCTTGCTTAATTCCCTGCAATATCCTCCCCGTAAACTCCTTTTAATAAATCCAAGTCTTTATTGCTATTTAATAATAAATCAATATTTTCGTCTTCCAGCGCCCTAAGAACAGCCATTCCTTTTTCATCACCGACCGTTTTTTCGTAAATTTCCCGAAAAGCCGCGAAATCTTTTATAAAGCAATGTCCGCCCGCTCCCCGGCCGCCGCCCTGATCTTTTTCGGTTCGAAGCTTATAATTATCACTGCCAAGCGTACCGGTTTTATGGACCGGCATTAGATGGCTCTTGCCGATTCGCGGATCAGTAGCCATCGCTTCCCTTATTACGTCATAATCACAATCATTTTTAACAGCTAAATCGTATAATAAATTTACAAATATTATCTTAAAATAAAACCAATTATTTCCGCCGTATTTAATCAGCTCCGCCTCTTTAGCCTGACATATTTTCTCGTAAGGCGCTTTTGGCAATATTGCCATCACTTCGCTGGCTTTTTCTTTATATTCCTGGGTATCCAAGGGCATGCCGATAATGTTGCGGTTTGGATTAGCGGCATCATAAGCGGCCGTAGCTTCGGTTAAAAATTCCGGTGAATGCATAACAAAAATATCCGGATTTTCTTTCTGGATAGACTCGGTAGTGCCGGGTAAAATTGTAGATTTAATTACAGCGATTTTACCCTTGCCCACGTTCTTTATGGCTTTTCTTAATATAGAATCATTAAAACCGTCCGGTGTTGACGGGGTAGGCACCGCAATCAACACGATATCCGCGTCTTTTATTTTTTTACCATTACTCACATACGGCTCTTCTAGGGCATAGCGGACTACATTATGTCCTCTTTTTTCAAAGTCATCCGCGTAATTTTTTCCAATCCAGCCCTGGCCGATAAAACCGATTAATTTATCTTTCATAAATTCCTTCAAATTTTAATAATAAAAAATACTAAGTTCTCTAACTTAGTTATATAATATTTATTAAATCATATTTCTTCCTGAAAAGTCAAACCTTCCGGGAAATATCACTATAATTTATTATTATTTATTTAACACAAAAAGTCAATAAAAAATCTTTAAAGCAATAATTGAAAATATTATATTTTTAAGCTATTATTAAACACATGGAACAAAAGAAAAAAATTCTATATCTAATAACGCAGTCAGAACTGGGCGGAGCGCAAAAATATGTTATGGATTTAGCGACTAATCTCGGTCCAGATTTTGAAACTATTGTCGCTTTTGGCGAACAAGGCAAGCAAGGCGAACTGGCTAAAGCACTGAAACCGACTAATATAATTTACTATACCATCCCCCATCTTAAACGCGCCATCTCGCCCTGGCACGACTTTTTAGCGTTAATAGAAATTATTAAATTAATAAATAGGCTAAAACCCGACATTGTTCACCTAAACAGCTCAAAAATATCTATCCTCGGTTCATTGGCTAGCTTCTTTTATAAACTTTTCACTTTTAACTTTTCACTTTTAACTATCTATACCGTGCACGGCTGGGTCTTTAACGAGCCGGAAAGGAATGCTTTATTTTATAAATACGCAGAAAAATTTACTGCCATTTTTAAAAATAAACTAATTTGCGTATCCGAATATGATCGCCAACTCGCCATAAAAGAAAAAATCGTACAGAAAAAAAAATTAATAACAATCCATAATGGCATACAATCCATTAGCTTACTGTCTCGCGATGAGGCTAGACAAAAACTTTTCTCAACAATTCCAAATTTCCAATTTCCAATTTCCAATTTCGTTATCGGAAGCATCGGCAACCTATACAAAACCAAAGGCTTTGAATACTTAATCTCGGCGGTAAAAATTCTTATTGACGTGGGTTTTAATGTAAAAACGATTATTATCGGCGAAGGCAAAGAGCGACCGGCGCTTGAAAATTTGATAAAAAAATTGAAAATTGAAAAATATGTATTCCTGGCCGGACGGATAAAAAATGCCCCGCGATTACTTAAGACGTTTGATCTATATGTTTGCTCCTCGGTAAAAGAAGGCTTATCTTATACTATAATTGAAGCCATGCAAGCCGGCTTGCCAATTGTGGC
>QMNH01000143.1 GCA_003647675.1 Candidatus Falkowiibacteriota bacterium
ATAAAATTTTTTGAAGTGATATAGTAATATCAGTGAAAACAATTTTATAAAAAATATGTGAAAATATTAATTTTTAAGCCGTTGCTAGTTTTTGCACACTAACTAATTAGCCAGCCGATAAAAAAATTTAATGTAAAGTTTTAATTTCCGACTAATTAAAGTATTAATGTTAGAGCACTACTTGAGGTTAACATTTTTTTTAAATTTTGGCAATAGTAAAAATATTACCAATATTATTAAAAGGCTGGCTATTTGCGGTGTTCGCAACCCGAAAATAATTGGGGTTATATCTATGCGAATGAATTCAAGACAAAAACGCAAGAAAGAATAAGCCGTTAAATAAAAGGCCAGTGTTAAAAAGAAATAGTAATTATTAGTTTTTTTGTTTTTTATAATATAGATATGAATAATTATTAAAATCGTGAATATAATAAAGCTGCCGATTGACTCATACAAAAAAGTTGGATGGAAAAACTGGGCGTTGTAAAATTCAATCATTCTGTTGGCCGGTTCAATCGGTATTCCCCAGGAAAGGTTCGTAGGTTTGCCGAATATTTCCTGGTTAAAATAATTGCCCCAGCGGCCGACAGCTTGCGCCAGAGCCAGCCCGGGCGCGAGAATGGCGCTTATTTGCCAAAAATTTAATTTTTTCTTTTTTGTAAAAAGCCAGAGGATAATAATGCCAAAAAGCAAAGCGCCGTGTATTGCCAGGCCGCCATTCCAGAATTTAACTGTATTTAGCGGGTTATTCAGGTAATATGGCAGTTCCAGGAAAACATGATAAATTCGGGCGCCGATTATGCCGCCGATTATTAAATAAAAAATTAGGTCAATAATAGTATTTTTAGGGATTTTATAGAAGTCGGCCAATTTAAAAATTACTAATATGGCCAGCAGAATGCCGGTTACTATAAATATACCGTACCAATAAACGCTAAAAGGGCCGATTGAAATTAAAATCGGTTCAGGCGTAAAAGCATGCAAAAAATTAATCATATAATTTTATTATATTACTATATTGCATTAATCTTAAATATTAGTCAAATAAAAAAGCCGGGAACTATTGGAATGTCCCGGCTATACAGAAAGGAGAAGATAAAGGGTTTTAGTTTGCTAATAATATCCCTGGGAGTAACACGATTTCTTCCGATTCGCACGGAATCCACAGAGGGACACCACAATCATGATTTGGGCATTTTTCGTTTCTTCCGCCGCAAATCTGGTCTTGTTTATTAAAATTAACTTCAATTTCTTTTTTGCAGATCGGGCATTTTACAATCATGTTTTCTCCTTTAATTTTTTAGTTAAAATATTTTTTTTAAGAGCAATTATTAGCTCATAAGAATCTATCTCCCCTGGTATTTTTCCATTAAAATAATTTTTTTTTATTTCAGGCTGATGAATTAAACAGCCCCAGAAGACAAAAAAGCAGAAAGCGACAAGAAAAATAATTGGAGCAGGTACTAAAAAAAATATGTCCAAATATTTTTTCATTAAATGCGATGTTACACAAACCATAGTCAAGACAAAACAGGTAATACATGAATAACTATAAAATTTTTTCATTTCAATCTCCTTTTTTTGTTTTTAGATAGATTAAAAGAGCTTAATAAGTTTTATTACTATATCACTAAACTTAATATTTGTCAAGTAATAATTGACTATTTTTAATTATTTTGTTATAATGTTAATATAACTCAAAATAATTTAAAAAAAGGGGGCAGAAATGACTATTTATTCACTAGTTTTGAATAGTTTAAAGGAAATAAACGAAATTCCTCAAAAAATTACTGAAATTCCTCCTACAATGAAAATAAAAGAAAGAAGGATTATATTCAGTGATAGAAGCTGGGGTCCAGGATTTTGCATAAACGGCGCAAAAGTGCCGGAATGAAACTAAAAACAAAAAAAGAGGGGCAAGTTACGCTAGGAAACTTGTCCTTTTATCTTGACAATACAAAAATAAAGTGATAATTTTAATATAGTAAATTAACAACCACAAAATCAATAAACATGTCCTTTTGCTGCGTTTGGATTAGATTTCAAATTAGTAAAAGGGTTGGGCATGTTTTAGTTCGCTCAAGGCGGACAAGGTGGAATTTGCGCTAGTGGATTCCCGGCTTCCTCCGTAACCATAGGATAACTGATGTCTTTATGATTTATAATCATAAGTACGAGTCGGTAAAAGTGCTCGCTAGTATGGCGGGAAAAAAGGTGGTACCGCGTGAGTTATGCAAATAACCCTCGTCCTTTTGTCTAAATGTTTATTTATTTAGATAAAGAGATGAGGGATTTTTTATTTTAAATCATTAATTGAACATTTTAAAAGGGAGGGAAAAATGAAGCCAAAGAAAAAAATATGTCCGTATTGTAAAAAAGAAATAAAGGAAAAACAGCGAGGTTTTTGCCAGGATCCGGAAAAAGTATGTGGATGTATTAAAAAACAAACCCGAGACATTGGATTTGGATTTTGCGAATGAACTTATGAAAAAGGAGAATAATATGCAATTAGTAAAAATGTTTACCGAAAACGATGAATCAATTTTTGGCAAAAGCAGGGAGCATATACAGTTATTGATTGATTTTTTTTCTGAAAACAGAAGCCAATTTGAAAAAACAATGGCTGAATTAAAATCGGCTGAAAGAATTTGGCAGACTTCCGTGCCGGGAGTAATAAGTTCGGAATATCTTTGGTGAGAAGTTTAAGTAGGGGGAGGGAATAATATTTATCCTCCCCCCTTATTTTTTGCTTGATTAAAAGTAAGTAATAAACTACAATAAAAATATAATTAATTAAAAATAAAGGAATTTCAATATAATTCGCATGTCCCGCCTACGCCAAGGCTTTGGCGGGCAAGCCCGCGTTTTTACCCCTCGTAGCTTTAGCGTAGTGGCGGGTCCGCGAAGCGAATAACTTAAAATATATGGCAAAAAAAAGAATATTTTCCGGTGTCCAGCCTTCGGGAAATTTGCATATTGGAAATTATTTAGGCGCGATAGGTAAATGGGTAGAATTACAGGATAAATATGAATGTATTTTTTGCGTGGTTGATTATCACGCGATCACGGTTAAGCAGGATCCGGAAGTTTTAAAGAAAAAAATAATTGAAATCGCCAAGCTTTATATTGCCGGCGGAATAGACTTGAAAAAAGCGATAATTTTTCAGCAGTCGGACATAAGCGCCCATACCGAATTAGCCTGGATTATGAATTGCGTTGCCAGAATATCGGATTTAAATAAAATGACACAATTCAAGGATAAATCCGGGCAGTCCCGGGAAAATGCTAGTGTCGGCCTTTTCGCGTATCCGGATTTAATGGCGGCTGATATACTGCTTTATAATACGGACGCGGTGCCGGTCGGAGACGATCAGGCTCAGCACGTGGAACTGGCTCGGACATTGGCGAGGCGTTTTAATAAACAATTTGGGGAAGTGTTTAGAGTCCCGGAATTAATTATCAGAAAAGAAGGGGCGCGGATAATGGGGCTGGACG
>QMNH01000144.1 GCA_003647675.1 Candidatus Falkowiibacteriota bacterium
ATCCTGAAAACGATTGATAAAATCCCCTCCTTTCAACTCTTCGGACCAATTGCCTCTCATTTCCGAAAACGTACAAGCCGGTGCCTTGGTCTGTTGGTACTGGATCAAGCCCAGTCCGCTTTTTACCTTTAAATTAAGATTCGGTTCACACAAATTAAAACCACCCTCCCGCCCTAGTCTTTCTATGTATTCGCCGGCCGCCTGGTCGGCAATATTTCCCAAATATTCACCCCAGCCTTCGGTTATGAAAAGCGGCTTTTGACCCTTGCCGCCTGAGCCCAGCCAGGTGGCAGTATCGTAAGCAATCTTATTTAAACTATTACGAATAGCGCCTTGCAAAGCGGCCGAGCCTTGTTTTTCTAATAATTTTAAAAAATTTTCCCAAGCCTTTTTCCAAGAAAATTCAGCCGCGTCTTTCCCTGTCTGTACTTTTACTGGAACACTTTCTACTACTGATGTTTTTACTCCTCCTATATCTTTATAATTCATTCCTTCTCCTATAGAATCTATATGAAAATCAAAAGGTTGGGCATAAATTTTATTTGAAAATAATAAAACACTTATAATAAGCACCATTAAATAAATTGCCAATTTAGTAAATATTTGCTTTTTATTATTAATATTTTTCATTATTATTAATATTTTATTTATTATATATTATACCATTTTTTTTCTATTTATACTAGAAAACAAGAATACAGAAATACAAGAATATAAAAATAAATGGATAAATGTATTTTGTTTTCTTGTTTTCTTGAATTTTCATATTCTTGTATTTTTATATTTTCATGCTCTTGTGCTTTTATAATTAATCACCGCGTAACTATTATTAATCCGCTATAGGGCTGGTATCCGCCCAAGGGACAGGGCTCACCGTCCACGCCGTTATTGCACCAACCCCAATTATCCTTTACTTTTACGCTGGGGCGAACCGCACAGCAAGCGCCACTGACTCCATATGAACTGCAATCGCTACTGCAAGTTATGGCCCCGCCGCTTGCCGGCGCTTTTGACAGCAAATCCCAATAACTGTATGCGTGATATACCACGTGCGGATCATCATCGTTGGGCCGGTCCCGCATTTCCACACCGGTAACCACGGTTTTATCATCGTCCTGCCAGTCAACCGCGTACATTACCAAAGGTAATTGCTGGACGTCTATTTTGCTGTTAAAAGTAAATTTGACAAAACCGCTGCCTCCTATTATGTAATTATCGGCAACGCCACCAGCCTGCATGTTAAATATTAACGGCTTGACTCCGCAATAATCGCAGGTCGGACTAGGACAATCAAAGCAATCACCGCCATTGCATGTCACTTCAACCTCTGATGATATTTCCGTTTCGTTATTAAATGTATAACGACAGTAAACAGTTGAACCCGCGCCCGCGCCCGCTGCCCAGATCATTGGCACGTCTAATGCATTGCCATAACCCGGTCCCGCGGCAGTAGTTTGTACGGCGGATGACCAGGAAGAATCATCATAATTAATATCCGTCCATCCACTGCCCGGGCTGGCAGTACACTTCCAATCTGAAATAGAACTGGTGTCCACGGGCGGCATCGGCTCACTGCATGTCCAGTTTATCTTAACAGATACTCCATATATAACTCCCCAGTCAATCGCCTGTACAGCAATTACATTTTCTCCCGGAATTAAAGCTATACTATATGGTGTTACTATGTGCCAATCAGCGGCAGAACCCACGAAATTACCATTAAAATATGTATTATGCGCGTTATCGGCGCAAATTTGAATATTAACATCAGTACAGTCATAGGTATAAGTTTCTATATTGCTAATATCCACTTTTGGTCTAATATTATTCGGACACCAATTATCCGGCGGACCCCAGTCATAACCTTCAACCCGGACATACTCTGACCCATCCCATCTCCAAGTGCCGTAGCTTTTGGCAAATAAACGCTTAACTGTTTCTGTAGTATGCGGCTGCCCCACTCTGGGTTGATAAGGCTCGGCCAAGCTGGTATCCGGGGCTTCATAATACAATGGCTGTTTGCCGGCTTCATCGTCTTTGCTGTCCCAAGTGGAGGGGTCGGCTAATTCATAAATTTCATCTCCCGGCGGCACTACCCGGCCAAACGGGCGATAATCAGCCGAATAAATATATCCAAATCCGGGCACCGCGTAATCGCTGCCCTCATAAACCCGGCCGGACCAATATTTATTTTGTCCAATAGGTGTAACAACTCGCACTACTTTCTGTCCGACAATAGACTTTTCCCTTGAGCCTTGTACGGTAATCGGGTAAAAGGCTCCTCCGCCATGGCATACTTGCCGCGCGGTATTTTCAAGCTGAATATATTGAAACCATTCCAAATCTATAATTCCGGCTTGCTCTAAATCAAAAGTGTAACTTCCCGACAGACCATCTACACTGCCGAGGTATACCCATGGTCCGGCAGCAGTTTGTCCGACAGAAATATTTGTATTCATAGATCCAAACCTACCATCAAAACTAAAACTCAATGTATTAGAATTTATTCCGGCATAAACATATACCGGTTCATCTAAAGTATAAATTGTAGTTCCAAGAGGAGGAACGCAACACCCCCCCCAGCTAGAAAAAAGCGCTCCACAGCTTGGCTCGCTCACGCCACAATCATTGGTAGGCATACAGTTGTCATATGCGCCCTGTGTTGCTATCGGAATAGCTTCTGAAAAAACAAAATTAATAGAACAATCATTAGAGCTTGTATCGCCGGAATCATCTGAGCCAAACCATCTAATATGGCTAAAATAACCACTGTTATCAAAATACGCGGCCAATTGATAACAATTGCCACCAGGATCCGCGCCCCCGCAACACGGGGTATTGCTCCTGTCGCATCCCCCACAGTCATTACTGTCAAAATCATAAGTCGTATTATAAGGACTGGGGATGCATCTGCTGTCACAACCATGTTCATAACTAACTACATACCAATCATTAGAAGGAGCTAATCTCCATCTAATACCATCGCTACCGTAATGCGTATCTTCTCTTCTGTTTATGCAATCAAAATAAATCTCATCCAAACTATCTTTTTGCAACAAAGGTCTTAATAAATTCACAGGATAGCTAAAAACAAAATCATCTAAATCATACGAAACACATTGCGGATCTTCATATGGAAAATGAACTTTGTTCTCAGATCCAATTTCGCTTAAATTACCTAATGAGTAATACAAAGGATACTCCCCAACATACCCAGCCCCCTCCTCAATCCCATCGCCCTTAACCCGGTCCACCGGATACCACATAACACAAGCGTCTTCGGAGCCCGGATAGCGGTCATACTGCAGACAGTAGCCCAGCCAGCCTTTCTGCCTGATGCCCGAATCCTCGTAATAATCACAGCCCAATGAGTCGTCTTCCGGATAAAGCCGGCAGGACTGGGCCGTAAGCCAGTTATCATTGGAGTCCAAGGCCGGACGCAA
>QMNH01000145.1 GCA_003647675.1 Candidatus Falkowiibacteriota bacterium
AATATGGCTGGGAAAAGCTATTCTCGGAAAGATTATGGACCTCATTTAATAAGTTTTTTGAAGTAAGGATAGCAAGATTTCATAACATTTACGGAGAAGAAGGGACATTTGAGGGCGGAAGAGAGAAAGTTCCAGCGGCTCTTTGCAGAAAAATAGCAAAAGGAGAAGAGGTGGAAATATGGGGAGACGGCAGGCAAACAAGGTCTTTCTGCTACATAGATGATTGCGTGGAAGGCGTATACAGGTTAATGAACTCTGATTTTAGGGAGCCGCTAAACATAGGTTCGGACAGATTGGTTGCGATAGATGAGTTGGCGAATATAATAGCTAAAATAGCTGGCAAAAAAATAACAATAAGGCACAATACGGACAAACCGCAGGGCGTCAGGGGAAGAAATTCCGATAATACTTTATGTAAAAAGGTTCTTAACTGGCAGCCGCAGATACCATTAGAAAAAGGTCTTTCAAGGACATATAATTGGATAAAACAACAGGTATAAAAACTTGGGCAAGAAATATCGGTATAAAAATTGGAAAAAAAGAAACAAAGTAGCCGTGTCTGGATACTTTTTATGGCTGCATATCGGGCATATAGAGTATTTTAGGCAAGCCAGCAAACTGGGAAGAGTTATAGCTATTGTAAATAACGACACGCAGCAGATATTAAAATACGGCAAAATTATAGTTCCGCTGGAAGAAAGGTTAAAAGTAATTCAAAGCATTCGCTATGTGGACAAGGCGATACCCAGCATAGACAAAGATAGAACGGTATGCAAAACGCTTGAAATGTTAAAACCAGATATATTCGCCAACGGGGGCGACAGAGACAACAAAAATGTTCCAGAAAAAGATATTTGCGACAAATGTTTAATTAAAATGGTTTACGGGCTTGGAGACAAAGTCCAATCAACAAGCTGGTTATTCAAAAAAATATGAAGGGACTAATAATAGGAGCGGGCGAAATAGGGCAAGCGTTATATAGGGTCTTGTATGGTTCGCACGAAATATATATGAGAGACAAACAGGATATTGGTTTAAGGAATATAGAAATAATACATATCTGTTTTCCTTATTCAAACAAGTTTGTCGGGATAGTCAAGAAATACCAGAAACAATACAATCCGAAATATACGGTAATTCACAGCACAGTTCCAGTCGGCACATCAAGAAAATGCGGAGCAGTCCACAGCCCAGTCAGGGGAATGCACCCGCACCTTGAAAGCGGAATAAGAACTTTTGTAAAGTTTGTCGGCGGCAAAGACGCAGATATTATAGCCGAGTATTTTAGAAGGGCGGGATTAAAAGTCCAAATATGTCGGAAATCGGAAACAACGGAGCTGGCTAAAATACTATCCACGACAAGATACGGAATAGATATTGAGGTTTGTAAAGAGATTGAGAGATTGTGCGGCAGATATAATGTCCCGTTTTCAGAAGCGTATACGCTTTGGACGGAAACATACAATGAGGGCTACCAGAAGCTTAATCGCCCAGAATACACAAGACCCATTTTACAGCCGATACAAGGAAAAATTTTAGGACATTGCGTGTTGCCAAATTTAAAACTAATTAAAACAAAACTCACTCGGTGGGTAAAAAATTAAAGGGTTCAGCATTATGTTAAAAGATGAAAACAAAAAAGCTATATTACTGGAATTGATAGCCAGAACGGAAGGCAGGATATTTACGGCTGAAATTGAAGAAAGGTATTTAAATAGAAAAATACTTGCCGGCACTTCAAAAGAAAAATGGCAAAGGGTATTAGCCGGCGTCCAACAACAAAGAAAATCAGACCAAGAAAGGTTGGATTTCTATAATGAAGTATTAAAAGAATATGACCATATCACAATACAAAAGAATAAAAAAGCTGATTGATAAACTTGAAGAAGAGTTTTTAGAAGCGGGTGAAGATATAACTTCTCCCGAGTTTGAAAAAATAAAAGAGCAAATTTTAAAAGAGCGAAGATTTACTTTGGCTGAGTATACTGAGGCGGAGGAGAAATACGAAAAAAGCGAAAGAGATATAAAATTTACAGGGTTGGAAGGCATAGAAAAGATTAAAGGAGAAAAAGGCGAAAAAGGAGACAGGGGACCGCAAGGTCCGCCAGGACCGCCGGGACCCCGTGGTCCAAAAGGAGAAAAGGGCGACAGAGGACCAAGGGGAGAAAGGGGACCGCAGGGACCGAAGGGCGAACCAGGAAAAGACGCAGACCAGTCCAGAATAGACGAAGCCATAGATAATGTAAAGTGGCAAATAGAAGAGGACATTAAAAACTTAAAAGAAGAGCTTCCAGACCCCAAAGACCTTAAAACCCTAACCGACGGCTCAAACGCTGATAAGCTCCATACCCATAATATAAAAAATGTGGTTCAGCAAGTTATTCGTGGAGGCGGAGCGGCGCAGGACTGGGTGGAACAGCATTTTTATACAAAAGACGAGGTAGACAGCTTGGTAGGAACTGGCGGCGGCGTTTGGGGCTCTATCACGGGCAATCTTTCAGACCAGACTGATTTACAAGCCGAATTGGACGCTTTACTGAAATTAGACCAGACATCGCCGCAAACAATTACAAACGGAATTCCTCTTTTAAATACAACCCCGAGCGGAAGCGCCGATATTAAGAGCTTGGTAAACAAAGAATATGTTGATTTCGCCGTAACTTCTCTCGGAGCGAGCTATTATATGTATGACGAGGACGACGCCACGGGATACAAGACCTGTTATCTTAATCCTTCGGCAGACGCAGAGACATACATAGAGGCGGCAGATTTGACGGATGACGCATATATCAATGGCTGGATTTCGGCATCGGGAGAAGCACCTTCAAAACTATTAAAAGGTATCTATAATTGGTATATTACATTGGAAAAGGAAAAAACAACTGGCACAAAGGATTTAAGAGTTTATTGGAAATTAATTGAGAGAAAGTCGGGCGGTTCAGAAACAGTTATCGCCACAAGCTCAAATTCAAACATTATTACTGATAAAGCGTCTTACCTTATTCCTCTACAATTGGAAGAAGACTATATTCTTGAGGCGGGAAGCAGAATGGTGGGAAAGCTTTACGCAGATGTATCGGGAAGCGGAAACGACCCAACCGTTAGGATATACTATCAGGGAGACACAAGTTCAAGATGGGAGATACCAGCAAACTCAGAGATTTTTCAAAACATTTTTGTCCCTTATGACGGAGCGAAAAAAAATGTTGATTTGGGAGATAAAAACTTAACCACAACGGGAGATATAACGGCTGGAAACCTAAACATTTCCAACTGGGATACAGCTTACGGGTGGGGAGACCACTCGGCGGAGGGTTATTTAAAGAATATAACAAATGAAAATTTTGCTGATTTATCTGACATACCCGCTCATCCTGGTGTAGCAGATAAAATGCTAAACACTACTTCATCTGGCTATGAATGGGTTGATAAACCTTCTGGCG
>QMNH01000146.1 GCA_003647675.1 Candidatus Falkowiibacteriota bacterium
AATTTTTACAATTTTACCTATTAAATCCTTTTTATTTTTAGGCTCAAAATATTTTATAATGTCTTTTTTTTGAAAAATTATATTCAAATAATGCTCTGTTTTACCAAATATCTTTTTGCCGGTACTTTTACCGCTAACAGGCAATTCTTTTTCTACAACCACATTAACTTCCTGCCCCGAAAAGAGTTTTCCGTATTCTTTCTCTGTGTTATCACCTAATATTTTTAATCTTTTTGATCTGTTTTTTATTACTTCCCTATTTACCGGCGCCGGCATTTTATAAGCCGCTGTTTTTTCATGCCTTGAATACGGAAAAACATGAATTTTGCTGAATTTAATGCTTTTTATAAAATTATATGTTTCTTTAAAATCATCTTCATCTTCTCCCGGAAAACCGACGATTACGTCGGTTGATATGGCGGCACGTGAATCAATCCTCCTAATTTTATTAATTTTATTTTTATAAAATTCCTTTGTGTAGGGACGATTCATTTTTTTTAATATTTTATTACAACCTGACTGCAAAGGAACATGGAAATGATTGCATATTTTTTTATTATTCAGGGAAAATTCGAGCAATTCATCGCTAACTTCATTAACCTCAATAGAACTTAATCTTATTCGTCCAATATTTTTAATTTCAACGGCTTTTTTTATTAATTCCGGTAATTCTTTCGTGTTATTTATTTTTCTTTTTTTATCATCATTTCCGTATCGACCCAAGTGTATGCCGGATAATACAATTTCGCGATATCCGGCCCTAACCGCTTTTTTTATTTCCTCCAACACGTCTGTTTGCGCACGGCTTTTTGGTTTGCCGCGAGCATATGGAATAATACAATAAGAGCAATACTGATCGCATCCGTCTTGAATTTTTAAAAAATATCTTGATCTAATTTTTTTTGGTTTTTGAATTTTAAAAAATTGCTGCTTTTTAAATTTTATAATTTTTAAACCCTTTATTTTATCTGCTAGCTTATTCAAATTTCCAACTTCCCAAACCAGATCAATTTTTAATTTTTTTAATTCATCTTTATATACTTTTGGCCAGCAGCCCATTAATATTAATTTTGCTTCCGGATTTTCCCGGCGCGCTTTATTCAGCATTCTTTTTGATTTATAAATAGCGGTTTTTGTGACAGCACAACTATTTACAACCGCGACATCAACATTTTCTTCACCCAATTTAAAACCGTCTCGTTCCATTAAACAAGACAGATCGTAAGAATCATATTGATTCACTTTGCATCCTAAAGTGTAAATTTTAAAATTATTTTTATTCATTATAATAAAAAGCGGAACTTTTTCCGCCTTAAATTATCAAACATTCATTGCTTGTTCGCTTACCCAATGAACGAGAGGGTCTTGAGCGAATTAATTGTCAAATGTTAATTGTTAATTTCCGAGCCGAGGAGAGGACTTGAACCCCCGACCTATGGTTTACAAAACCACTGCTCTACCAACTGAGCTACCTCGGCCTTATTTAGTATAAAGTAGAAAGTATAAAGTTATAAAGTAAAATAAATAACTTTTTACTTTATACTTTCTACTTTATACTAAAGTGTGCGCCCAGCAGGATTTGAAGGGGCGGAAGCCCCACACCAAAACCATGTTCAAATAACACACTGGGCAAACAAATTTAATAATAACAAAAGTTATTATTAAATTTGTGCGCCCAGCAGGATTTGAACCTGCGACCTTCTGCTTAAAAGGCAGCTGCTCTACCAACTGAGCTATAGGCGCTTATAAAATATGTTTAAAATTAGCAAAAAATAAAAACCTGCTTTAAGCAGAAATTTTTAATATAATATATAATAGCAGAAAAATTTATTTTTGGCAAACAATTTAAACAAAAAAAATTTTAACTTAATTATGGGGAAAAATCGTGGAAAATTGAGCTTGATAATTTCCACCTCCTCCTGTAGTATAACTATATGGCAAATGACGCAAAAATTGAAAAATTACCGCCGCAAAATTTAGAAGCTGAACAATCGTTTTTGGGCAGTCTTTTGATAGATAAAGAAGCAATCATTAAAATAGCCGATATTGTTACCGAGCATGATTTTTACAATGACAGGCATAGAATAGTTTTCGAAACCATAAAAGAGCTGTATTCGCGCCATGAGCCGATTGACATACTTAGTTTAACAAATCGTTTGGAAGAAAAAAAAGATTTGGATAATGTGGGCGGACGAACTTATTTGGCGCATTTATCAAATATTACCGCTACATCCTCCCATATTGAGCATTACGCCAATATTATCCAGCGCAAAGCTACTCTCAGGCGATTATTAAAAGCCTCTAGCGAAATAACCGAACTTGGGTATAATGAAGAGGAGGATATTGATAAATTACTTGACGCGGCGGAGCAAAAATTATTCAGTGTTTCACAAAAATATTTAAAAAACGTATTTTTACCGATAGATAAATTATTAGCCGACGCCTTTGAGCGCATTGACGAACTCCATAAACAAAGCGGAAAACTGCGCGGTCTGCCAACCGGTTTCGCCGATATAGACGGCTTACTGGCCGGTCTGCAAAAATCTGATTTGATTATACTGGCTGCCCGCCCCAGTGTTGGAAAAACTTCTTTAGCACTTGATATTGCCCGCTTGTCCGCGATAAAAAGCAAATCCCCAGTCGGTCTATTTTCGCTGGAAATGAGCAAAGAACAGCTGGTTGACCGCATGCTTTGCGCGCAGGCCAACGTCAGTCTTTGGCGCATGCGCACCGGCAAGCTTTCCGACCGGGAAGAAGATAACGACTTTGCCCGCATCGGCAACGCCATGGGCCAGCTTTCCGAAGCCCCGATTTATATTGATGATTCCGCAAACTGCACAATCATGGAAATAAGAACAAAGGCCCGCCGCCTACAAATTGAAAAAAATTTAAGCTTGTTAATAATAGACTACCTGCAGCTTATGGAGGGAAGAGGCAAATATGGAGATAATCGAGTTCAAGAAATTTCCGAAATTACCCGCGGACTGAAAGGTATTGCCCGTGAATTGGATATTCCGGTACTGGCTCTTTCCCAATTATCCCGTGCCGTAGAACAAACACGCCCGGCTATTCCTAAACTTTCCAATTTACGAGAATCAGGCTCAATTGAGCAGGATGCCGATGTTGTAATGTTTATTTACAGAAAAGCTACGGACAGAAATTTTGACCGCGAAGAACTTAATCCGGAAGAAAGGCACAAGGCTGAAATCCATGTTGCTAAACACAGAAACGGCCCGACCGGTAAAATTGACTTATTTTTTGACGAAGAAACCGTGAGCTTTAAAGATATGGAAAAAACCGTCTACAATGAACCGCCGCAAGAATTACAATAAACACTCTTTAATTAGTTAGTGTGTAAAAACTAACAACGGCTTAAAAATTAATATTTTCACATATTTTTTATACACTAACTAAATAATTTAAATTTTAAAAA
>QMNH01000147.1 GCA_003647675.1 Candidatus Falkowiibacteriota bacterium
ATAAATATCAATGACCAAAATTTCAAACATTTTTAAATCAATATTGGGTTAATTAAAGTTTTGGATTTGGTATTTTGAATTTGGTGCTTATTTGTTATTTGGTGCTTGTAATTTGGGATTTTTTTTGTTATAGCCAACATTAAATTTTTACTTAAATCTTATTAATCGCGGTAAATATTTCCTGATTATAAATATTTATTTCCAGATTTATTTTTTTACCCAGCTTTTTTAATTCTTTGGAAAGCTGATGAAAAGAAGTAGGCGAATCTTTCATGTCAACAGACATAATCATGAAAAAACTGCCTTTTATAATGCCTTGCTTAATTTCTTCAATGTTAATATCTTTTTTCCATAAAAGATTACTGACTTGCGCCACAATGCCCTTTGTATCTTTACCAATAACCGTTATTATCGGCATATTGGATGTTTTATTTTTTTTAGCCATATTACTATATTTAATTATTTATTATTCTCCATTTGTTTTTTAATTTTTTGCGACCAAATAATCTGGATAGCGGCGTAAAGAACCATTATCCAGACTATTTGTACAATAAGTCCTTGCAGGCCCAGGTGCAAGTCGATTTTTTTTAAATACAACTGAGTCGGTACATAAAACGAGTAAGAAAAAGGTAGAATAAGGCTTACACTTAATAGGGCGGGGGGCAGCAGGGTTAGCGGAAAATAAGCTCCTGCCAAAAACTTTTTTATCCTTACAATTAGCCGGTATTGCCGGCCGGATTCAATTGTCCAGAAAATAAATAGTTTCGCGATATAAGCGATTAGGAATTCAATAATAAAAGCCAGTACTATCATAATAATGATAGTGAATATATATGCAATTTCAATATTTATCGGTATCGTATCAAGAAAAAAATATAGAAATAATAAATTTAGCGCCAGCGCCGCGGCAAAGGGCAATATATTTCTTCCCAAACTGGCTGACATGATATGGCGAAAATATTTCAGCGGTTTATAAAGGAGCAGTTTAGAACTCTTGTCATTAATATCACCGGCAATTAAGCGATGAAGAAAATAGCCCGAGATTAAACCAATTGTATTTCCGATTAATATATAAGCGATAATTTCTTGGCGGGTAAAACCGCCCAAAATACCGGTATTTGAAAAAATCAATACCCAAAGAAGTATTAAAATTAACATTTCTAAGATATTGCTTATATTTAATAAAAAATCAGATATTCTATGCCAGATGGAAGTTTTTTCCGCGGCATTTTTTAAGGGAGTTATTTTGTCCATACATTGGCTTATGAAAAGTTATATAATTATTTTAACTATTTCTTTTATATTAAGCAAGAAAGCAAGAAAGTAAAAAAGCAAGAAAGCAAGAAAGCAAACAGCGTACAAATTATGCTCTTTTATAATTTCATTTTTTTGTTTTTTTGTTTTCTTGCTTTTTTGTTTTTTATGAAAATATGATTTTCAGCCCTTGGCCACAACCAGCCCCCAAACCTCGCTAGCGTTATTTTCTTTTAATACTTTGGCGCATTCGTTCAAGGTAGATCCGGTAGTAAGCACGTCATCTATTAATAAAATATTTTTATTAATTAAATTTTCGCCCCTGTAAACAAAGCAATCTTTTATATTGTGTTTTCTTGCTTTTTCATTTAATTTCGCCTGGGCTGTCTTATGTTTTATTCTGATTAAATCGTGGTTGATTTTTAAATTAAAATTTTTACTTACTATTTGCGCCAGTTTTTCCGCCTGGTTAAAGCCTCTTATTAAATATCGTTTTTTGTGAAGCGGTACAGGGATAATTATGGTTTGGTTAAAATTTAAAATTGTCAGCGGGCTTTGTTTGGCTTTATCAAGTTGCCGCCAGATTTTAGACTGTTGCAGATTAATATTGGTTAAACGGTTTTTATTTAATAAATTCTGCAAAAATAACGACAAATATTTTCCTAAAATATCAGCTAAATTTTTAGCATAATAATATTTTAAATTTTTTATTAGATTAACAATAATATAATTATTATAATTGCCGGCAATCCAAACTCCGTTTAAATAAAAATTTGGCGAGCAATCAGTACAGAATTCACCGTATTTATTTCTTTTTTTGCAGTTTAAGCAATAATTAAATGTATTAAAAGGGATTTTTCTAAAACATTTATCGCAAAGCCAAACATCTTCCTGGGAGCAGCCAAGGCATTCAATCGGAAACAATAAATTTAATATAAAATCACGCAAAGAACGAGCGTGATTAAAAAGAAAAGCCAAAAATGAATTCATGCTTATTTTAGGAAAGGGTTCAATTTTTAGTTGATTATTTTGGAAATTTTAATGGAAATTAATTACGCGTTTAAATTTATTTTAAATTAATTTTATAGATGCGCTTAGTGGCGCTATCCGTAAAATAAAGGTATTTTTCATCTTCTGAGATCATAATATTCGACATATTGTAAGAATCGTCCGGAATAGCAATTAATTTTTTAAGCCCGGTCCGGGTATCTATTTTATAGAGCTGGTCACTTGTTTGTTCGGCCAGTTCGGGAAATAGGCCGGCGCCCTCGGGCAAGTCTTCGGGTACGGCACAGTAAATTTCCGAGCTATTGGAATAAGCGCATTTGTCAGCCCAGGTTTCAATATTAAGTTTTTTCCGGCCGCTTCCTATACTATCTCCCTGGGCATTAACCACCCAGAGATTAGGCTTTAGATTGTCATCGCTTGAATAAACGCTGTACAATAAACGGTCGCCCTCGGGAGACCACTTTGGCTGGAAACCACGTCCTTCAACAATAGTTGATTTAAAATTTTCGTTGTTAAGCCCCACAAAAAATACTTCTTGCCTATTAAAATCCACTCCTTCGGTATACATGGCTATTATCTGGTTATTATTGGACCATTCAGGATAAACAGTGCTGTCCTTGGTGCCTAAAGGTTCAATCGGTTGTATTTTTGAGCCGTCGTCCGACGATATGGCCAGCCAGCGATTATCAGGATCAAGCCCCATGCTTTTCATTACTATATTGTCGCCGGTCGGGGAAAAATCAAAATCTTTCCAATGTTTTGGCAGGGTCACCTGTGTTTTGGCCGTAAAGTCATAAATAATATTTGCTCCGTCCGGATATTCCAGTATTGCTTTGTTTTTATTGGGCGACCAGTTTACGTTTTCTACATTATGAAAAATTTTGTCGCTTAAAGCGGAAACGTCCCCGTATTTGTCAATTTTGTAAAATTTACCGTCAGACGCGTCGTAATATTGGACATCTTTACCGTTAGCGCTAAGGGTTGTTCCTAGACTGGCAGTATCATTTAATTGCGTGGTTTCGGTTAGTCCGCCCAGAGCCACTGAGCTAGCTTTAGCTTTAGGCAGTTTAACGCCCCCTGAAAGTGGCTCTTTTCTTTTATCAGGAGATATTTGCGTGCCGGTTCCGTCATCCGCGCCCGGAAATCCGCCGATAGTAGTAGTTGC
>QMNH01000148.1 GCA_003647675.1 Candidatus Falkowiibacteriota bacterium
ATATCGCGCCCACAATAATAAAATTAGCCGGTCTTAAAAAGCCCAAAGAAATGAACAGAAAAGCATTATATTAATTACAGTAAAATTTAATTTTTAAAATATGTTAAAAATAAAATACAAAAAATCGCGTCCAATTGTTTTTGTAATATTAGACGGGTGGGGTGTTAATCAGTCCTACACGGGAAATGCCATAACCCGCGCCCATACGCCGGTATTTAACGCTTTGATATCCGAATATCCCACAACTACCCTGAGAGCCTCCGGCGAATCAGTCGGGCTGCCCTGGGGAGAGCATGGCAATAGCGAGGTCGGCCATCTCAATCTTGGGCTGGGCCGGATTTTATATCAGGATTTGCCGCGAATTAATAAAACCATAAATGAAAAAAGTTTTTATAATAATGAAGTTTTGCTTAAATCAGTTTCACATGTAAGGAAAAATAATTCAAGATTGCATTTAATGGGAGTAGTATCCAACGGATGCGTCCATGCTTCTATTGACCATCTTTACGCGCTTTTGAACTTTGCCAGCCAGAATAAAATTAAAGAAGTTTATATCCACGCTATTCTTGACGGCCGCGACACTTCTTATAATAGCGGAGTTAATTTTATAAAAGGCGTTGAACGCAGTGTTAGTAATTACAGCATTGGCCGTATCGCGACCATATCCGGGCGTTTTTATGCCATGGACAGAAATAATAATTGGGACAGGATAGAAAGAGCTTATTTGGCTATAATAGAAGGGGTTGGCAATAGATATGAAGATCCGGTTAAGGCGATTGAAGACAGCTACAATAAAAAAATATATGACGAAGAGTTCGTGCCCACGGTAATTACTAAAAACAATAAGCCAGTCGGAAAAATTTTAAACGATGATGCCGTTATTTTTTATAATTTCCGGCCTGACCGCGCCAGACAGATAACCAAGTCATTCGTTGAAGCCCGATTTAATAAATTTAAAAGGCCGCGGGCTATAAGCAATTTATTGTTTACGTGTTTTACGGAATACGAAAAAGGCCTTCCGGTTGAAATTGCGTTTCCACAGGAGGAATTAAACAATTCATTAGGAGAGGTATTGTCCGGAGCCGGCTTAAAGCAATTAAGAATCGCTGAAACGGAAAAATACGCCCATGTCACGTATTTTTTTAACGGAGGACGCGAGGGTAAATTTAAAGGCGAAGACCATGTGCTTATTCCCTCGCTCAGAATTCCGAATTATGACGCTAAGCCCGAAATGTCAGCGCCGGAAATCTTAAAGAATATATTAAAATTAATAAAAGACGATAAATATGATTTTATATTGGTAAATTTCGCGAACGTTGACATGGTAGGGCATACCGGCAATATTGAAGCCGCGATAAAAGCAGTGGAATATCTTGATGGCTGTGTTGATAAAATTGTAAAAAACGTTTTAGCCAAATCGGGAATTGTTTTAATAACGGCAGATCACGGCAATGCTGAAGTTATGTTTAACATGCAGACCGGCCAGATCGATAAAGAGCACACTTCTAATCCGGTGCCTTTCATTATTGTCGGGAAAGATTTTGCCGGCCAGAATCTCGGCTGGGCGGAAGCGGCCAGCAGTGATTTAAGCTTGATCCAGCCTCAAGGCATTCTGTCGGACATTGCTCCTACGGTGCTTAAATTATTTAACATTGAAAAACCGAAAGAAATGACAGGTTTTAGCTTACTGCCTGATTAGTTGCTTCGTAAAAATCAATAACACACTAACTAACTAAATAATTAAATTAAAATCGTGTTTAATAAATCTACTTTAAATTTATTCAAAATAAGCTTAGGATTTGTTGTTATAATGCTGGCTTTATTTTTACCGAATTTTTTTGTAAAATCAGAATCTTCATCAGACGCGATTGCCATAAGAATTATTCCAAACCCGAATCATTACAGCGCTTCCCGCTGGTATTATAACGAGGGATTTATGGGGTCGCCGCAATCCACAATTGTAGACGGTTATCGGGCAGTGCGGGACGGCCGAACGGTTTACGTGAACGTAGCTAATATTAATTCGGGAAATTTGTATACTAATATATATTTAATTTCCTACAATCAGGACGCCCAGCAGGCGACAATAGATATTTTTTCAGAAATTTTATCCCATTGGAAGTTTAATACCAACATTACTTCTTTGGGCCATTGTCGGGAAGAAACTGATATGTTCTGCTTAAAAGACGATGAATGCCCAATCGGTGATTTTTGCGATAGCCCTAAAGCCAGGATTGTCCGGGACGTAAGGCGCATGGCCGATTTGGCTGAAGTAAAAATATTAACCGATAATTATTATAAAGACAATGCCCATTATCCGATTTTAAGCGCCGGCACTTATCTGCCGAACCGGACAGTTTCGGTTTGGCCAAGCTGGAAAAATGAATTTAGCGATGTGTTGGGGCGCTTATTATCTTCCGATCCTGTCAATAAGTTGGGAGAGTGCCTGGGCTATAATGAAATTACCTGCTGGGATGAATATAACAAAACTTTTGCCTCTGCTTTGCCGGATTTACCCGATAATAGTCTAGCTTATAATTATATGAGCAGTCCTGACGGCTCTTCGGTTTCGTATTGCGCGGTTTTTGAATCCGGCTTGGTTTTTCAAGGCGCGCCGGTGTGCGAGCTTTCCGTGTGTCTGGATTTTGACAACGACGGCTGGGGTAATCCTGCCTCAAGCGAATGCCCGAATTCTGGTCTGGATTGTAATGATAACGATCCTAATGTGCAGGCCGGATCGCCGGAAAATTGCGTGGACGGAATTGACAACGACTGCGACGGTCTGACTGATTGTGATGATGCTGATTGCTTGGGAAACCCTGGCTGCTCCGTTATTCCTTATTGCGGAGATGATGATTGTGAAGGAAGTGAAGATTGTTTTAATTGCGAAGAAGATTGCGGACCTTGTCTTGTTACTTGTCCGGATGCAGTTTGCGATGAACCAAACGAATGCCAAACAGGCAGTGATCCCTGTTCGGCTGATTGTTTTTGCGGTAATGGATCTATCGAATGCGGAGAGGGGTGTGATGATGGAAATAATAATAACGGCGACGGTTGTTCATCTGGATGTTTAATTGAGTCTCCGTGCAGCGACGGTGATTCGGACGGTTACGACGCCTGTGATATTGGCGGCCTGCCGATTTTAGATTGCGACGACCCTTGTGATTGTGATGATGGAGTGTTTGAAACCAAGCCATCAGCTACAGAAATTTGTAACGGGATTGATGATGACTGCAATTCCGGCACAGTTGACGGTTCAGGCGAATCCGCGGAGCCCAATGAAAACCAGATAGGTGAATGCGCCGGGAATAAGGCCTGTATGGGCGCATCTGGCTGGCAGGATAGCTATAGCGCTAGTTATGAAATTACTGAAAGCAGCTGTGCCGATTTCTTAGACAATGATTGTGATGGAAT
>QMNH01000149.1 GCA_003647675.1 Candidatus Falkowiibacteriota bacterium
ATTTCGCGGAACGCGGGGGCGACGCCTACGGAGGCGGCGAACAGCTTGTCCGCCGCAATGTCCGCTAGCGGCGGGGCGTCGTTCGACCTGGTCGCGAACACGGTGAAGGAATCATTACGGGCCCTGCCTGGCGAAGGGGAACAGGCGACCGAACTGGCTGTCGCTGGCCTGACGATGTCGAAGACGGCGCCCGAGGGGACGACGGCGAAACAGAACATCGGCCAACTGTTGGCGACCGCGAAGTTCGCCCAAACCCGCGATTTCGGAATGTTCGGAAAGAACGTCGCGCCGGCGGGTGCGCTGGTCGCGCAATACGGGGGAACAAATCAAGAGGGGCTGGCCCTGGCCGCTGCCTTGTCGACAGCGACGAACGATTCAACCGGGGCCAGGGGCGCGACGATCCTGGGTTCTGTATTGGAACAGGCGAAGGCCGCTGGGATCACGGGGACGCCCCGGGAAATGATTGCCCAATTACAGAAATCACCCGACATCGTCGCCGGGCTGAAACTGGAAAAGGAATCCGGCCAGGGGATCCGCGTATTCCTAACGGAGGGGACCGGGTCGGCGAACGCGCTAAAGACAGCCTACGCCGAAATTCCGACAGCCGACCGCGCTGCGGGTGCGCTGGAAACATTACAGGCCGATTACAAAAAGTCAAAGGCGTCCCTGGGATTCAACCAGGAAAGGGAATTTGACGCGGAGGAAGAACGGGCCCGACAGATCGACACGTCCGGCGCCCAACGGGCCCGGATCCGCGACCGCGTTCGACGCACGAGCGAAGCCGCTGGGGTTCCCTGGCTGTCGCGCAAAATGGACAGCCTGGTCGGCGGGGTCGTTTCTATGGGGATGCAAATCGGCGGGATGGAAGCGAACGAAGCGACCGCGACCGCCGCGATCGGGGTCCTAGGAACTGAATCATTCATCGCCGGACTACAGGGCGAAGAAGAATCCGCGAGCATCTTGGCCCAGTCCCGCGACGCGCTGATGGGGATCCTGGACGAAATGAAAATATCAAATCAGAACACGCCCGCGCCGAACGGAGGGGTCGAATAATGGCGACAGGAATCCTAAACAGAATCGGGATTTTCACGTTCGACGTGATGGAAGGGGTTTGGCGGGGGTCCCAGGAACAGACCGAAATCATTCAACGGCCAGGCGTCGATGGGTCGGGCCTGTTCTTAATGGGGCGCAAGGGACACGATATCACAATCCAGACCGCCGTCTGTTTGACGGACCGCCAGCGGGCGGTCGAAATTTACGGGTTGTATGAAGACGCGGTCGGATCACTGCCGGTTGAAGTCACCTGGGGCGGGTCCCCGTTGACGTCCTGGAACTTGAACTATGCGATCCGGGAAGTCGAACTATTGCGGGCCGACCAACTCGCGCTGTCGACCGGATCGTTCAACACGCCCGGGGGCCTGGGCTGGCTGGCCGCTGTTTGGAAACTGTTCCCGATGAACTTGTAAGGAATCGAACGATGCCGATAACCGCACGCGCGGGGATTTCCCTGACGGTGAACGACGACCTGGGCGACGTCCTGACGTCCGTGAAATCGACGGTCGTCCTGGACGCCGCAAACCGCGATTTCTTTTGGAATGCCGTATCAATCCCGCCGGGGTCGATGGTAATCCACAAAAAGGAAATCGCTATTTCCGGAACCCGGGCGGTAGATTTTCGCGCGGGTCCGTCGACGAACGGCGTGATCCTGGACGCTACCGGGCTAACGCTACAGTCCCTAATCGTCGCGGCGGACGCCGAGAACGCCCAGGCGATGGCCCTAGATTTCACGGAAGCGACATCCCTGGACAACCTGGGGACGAACCTACAGATTTCAGTCCCTCCGGGGGCGGCGCATGTTTTCACGACAATGGGGGACGGTTCCGCTGTCGACGGTGTCCGCTATGGTATGCGATTCCTGGGGTCGGGTGGGCTAGATGTTTTGTGGCTGGCCGTTTTCGGATAACGAATCGAGGGTTTCACTATGCCAATTTCCGCCAGACCGAAAACGTCGCTGACGGTGAACGATTTCCTGACGGACGATCTGTCGTCCGTCCGTTCGTCGATCGTGATCGATGGCGCGAACCGGGACTATTTCTTCGACGCGGAAACCACGCCGCCCGGGACGCTGGTCGTTCACGGCGAACTAGAAGCCGGCGCCCCGTCGGTCCTGGATTTTACAGCCGCCCCGTCGACAAACGGGATCATCGTTGACGCTACCGGGTTGAAAATCTACGCCCTGATCCTGACCGCCCGCGAGGCGAACGTTTCGATTGTTTCAGTTTCGATGTCCGCCGCCGATGAAATCGATTCGTTCGGGATACTGCAACCGAAGTTCGGGCCAGGTGATTCGCAACAGTACCTAACGGAAATCGTCGGATCGGCGATCGGGGCCCGCCAGTTTTTGCGGGCAACCGGCGACGCCGGGGACTACATCGATTTCGTCGCAATCCTGGGGGCCTGATCGATGCCAGTGATTCCTGTCGAAACTTCCGGGGACATCCGCCGGGGCGCCTCGCGGGCGGTCGTCTACGTTCGCGCCGCTGTCGTCGACGAATGGACGGCGGTCCCTGAGTTGCTGTGTGATGAAGTCGTGACAGCCGCCGCCCCGGATATGTCGACCGCGAAGTTCAGCTATAGAGCGGGCGTCGGGTTTGTGATCGGCGGGTCCGCGTACACGGCGCACCTGCCGCTACAACTGGATCAGTTTCAGGTTCGCGTCGACGTCTACGACTGGGAAAACGTTTTTCAATTTTCCTGGTTCGGGATCATCGTCAACGATGTCCGCGATCGCTACGGCGCGGAATTCGTCCCGGGCGAGAACGAAACGGATCCCGACAACCGGGTCGAAAATTCCTGGCAGACCCTGGCCGCGTACGGAATGGAATACCTTTTCGCGATCACGAAAGTCATAGTCTCGCGGATCGTCGCGCCCGACGGCGTCGGGAACGAAGTCGTCGGGCGAGGCCTGGTGTTCAACGGTGGAAGATCGAACGCCAGGTCGAACCCCTACGACGCGGTCGGAAATAAAAGCGCGGGGGTTAGCGGGCCGAACTTCTCTGCCGTATTCGATCGAAACATCGTCGATACTACGCAACAGTGGACGACGAACGACATCGGTGTCTATCTAATGGCGAACTTCACGCCCGACCTGGGCGGGGAAGAAATCAGCGTTCGATTCGACACGGGGTCCGCCGTCCTGGACTGGGACGAACCTGTTATCAAACAGGATGGACGCTACCTTCGCGAGATTATGAACGAACTATGGAACATTCAACGTTACACGTCCTACGTCGTCGGGTGGGATGACGACCTGCATGAAATCGTCGTCCGGGTGTTCACGTTCACGGACGTCGCGTTCGACCTGGGCGGGGGGAACACGATCCCCGCGAACGAACG
>QMNH01000150.1 GCA_003647675.1 Candidatus Falkowiibacteriota bacterium
CCATATTCGTTGTCTGGTTCTGCTGGATAGGCGTCTTCTTCTTTTAACGCTGTTATATTCGGATTTACTTGTTTTGATATTGGATAAACACAGGCGGAACTTGAATAAAACGCTCTCTTAACCCCGTTTTCCTTACAAGCCAGAGCCATATTGGTATTTATTAAAACATTGTCCGAAAGAACATCTGATTTATGAAATGTTATAAATCCTATGCCGCCCATATTTGCGGCTAAATTGTATACATCGTCAACTCCATTTGCCGCTTTTAGGCAGTTTTCTGGGTTTCTTAAATCAATTTTTAAGAATTCGTCCATTTCGTTTTTGCTTGAAAATTCTGGTTCTTTTATATCAACTCCCCGAACCCAGTATCCTTTATTTTTAAGGTATCGCGCCAAGTGGTGTCCTATAAAACCGCCGGCGCCGGTTACGCATACTTTTCGCATATTTCTAAATACTTATTTGCTTCTTTTTTATAATGCTCTAAAAATGTTTTTGTTTCTTTGTTTTTGCCGTTAAGCTGGTCTAACAATTCCGCCAAACAATTCCCCCAATCTTTTTGTTTCAGCTCCGCTTCCTCAAATGAGGGTAAAATATCTTCTAAAATCATAGCTTCTTTTATTTCCTGCAATGCGTCCCGCAAATAATCGTGGCTGTTTCTTATATGTTTTGACAGGGGTCTTCCAAAAAATATCCTTCCGCCCAAATGGTTTGCTATTTTCTCATAGAACAACCCAGCGAATATATCCGAATATCTTGTTGTTTCGCCTTCCATTTTAGGTCTAAAAAAGTATCCGCAAAGCGTATCCGTTAGAATAGCCGTGTTCTGCGAATTAAACGGGCAATACTGGTTTTCCCCTAAAATAAATTCGTCTGAAAGCTCCGTTGTCCTTACATCTTTTATCAGATGAAAAACCGCATCGACATCTGGGCTTTCCGTCCAAAGACCCGCATTTACTATTACTTGGTCGTTTTCTTCCCTTTCGGAAATTATTTCGGCTTCTCTCATTTTTGAGTAGGGAAATCCCCTCGGGAAAATGTCTCTTCGGTTTAACGCCTCGCAACAATTAACCCAATTATTCCTTGAATACCAAGCGTAAAACTTATCTATATCGCCGACTTTTGACATTGACAAATACCATAGATTGTCATTGAAATAATTATCGTCGTCTAAAAGAACAACAAAGTCATCTTTCCTCTCTATCGCTCTTATTATCCCCTCCATTCTTTTTGCGTCGTCATTCTCGTATCCCAACAGGTTTCTGTCCAGCCATTCGCCGCCCACCTTTTTAACGGTTTCCCTCGCTTCTTCTGGCGTTTTATTGTCTGGGACAACTATTATGTTGTGGGAAACATCTTTTAACGCCTTATGGTAATCAATCAAAAGCTTCGGGTTATTTATTGTTGTAAGAACTATCGAAAACATCTTTAAACATTTTTGATATATTTTCTATTTATACAATAATCCCAGTATTCGTTTTGCTTTTTCTTGTGGTCTTTTCTGTGTTCCAGCCCTTTCCCGTCGCCTATAATGTTTTTAACCCTGCCAGACAAGCAAGCTAAAACTTTATGTATCGGCTGGTTGTTTCCCCAATAAAGCCCGTAGAATATCTCCCCGTGCGTCCTGTCGTCTATATTTTTTATTTCCTGCGGGAAACTTCTTGACCTTTCCAAGTGTTCTCTGTCTATTATGAATATCTGCCCCTTGATTATGTGAACAAACTGGTCTTTTTTTGACAGCTCCGAGCGGGTATGATAACAATCTGTATATTTCTGCCCGTCAACAAACTGCCTTACTCCACGCCAGCCCAATATAACCTGCGGGGGCTCTTTCTTTTTCGCTTCTAAAAGGTCTTTAATCACATAATCGTCCATCAAATGGACATCGTCGTCTAACATTACAACATATTTTGTTCTCGCCATTCTCGCCAATTCCCACCTGCTTTCAACGCCGGTATTTATCGGGTCTTTAAATGTCGCGCAACCAAAATTATTGTCTTTTCCAGAACTATCCCAGACCCATATTTCCTGCTTTACGCCTTTCTGCCTTTTAAGCTCTTTTATCAATCTCTTAACCTGTTCTGGTCTCTTGTAGTTAAGAAGTATTGTTGTTATGCCGCCATCATCTTTTTTCAAGTTATCTGGGGACACAACTATATCTTTGCTCGCTGGGTTCTTTTTTCTGGCTATCATTTCCTCTTTTAATATCCCGCAAAGCTCTTCGCACCTTTTAAGGTAAGTATAGTTTTCCTTGCAATACCTGTGTCCCGCCATTCGTATCTTCTCCCTTTCCTTGTCGTGGGTCAAATAATAATCAATTATCTCTTTTAGCTGTTCGTAATTCCCATACTCAAACGGAATAAAATGCTTATAATACCTAAACTCTTTTTCAAGACCCGAAACTCTCGGCGTTACCAAGAAACCGCCTCGCCCCAATGTCTCATAAACTCTGTTGGACCAATAATTCGGCGAAGGATAGTTATCTCCGACAACAATTTTAACCGAGGCGAATAAATCATTAAGGTCTTTCCCCCTTATTTGGTTCTCGTCTCCGTATCTTTTATACTTGCTTCCATAATTATTTCTAAGAAATGCGTCCAATTCCTCCCTCTTCGGATGCCAAGCGTTCTTATTAGCCACAAAAACTATTTCTTCTGGAATATCTTTTTTGTTGCCGATAAATGCCTCGTCCTGAAATATGCCCTGCCTTAATACCCTGTTGTCAACGCCTACGGACTGCCACTCTCTTTGGTGTCCGCCGTCTGTCGTCAAAACAATATCCGCCTTAAATCTATCGTGCCTTGTCTCGTGCTCTCTCGGAGTTCCCCAATAAAGGTCATACAGCCAGCAAACAGAAATTATGTTTTTTCCTCGGCAGTATTCAAGAATATCAGATAACGGCTGAATTGTATTTGCCTTGCTGTATAAGAAAACATCTGCTTTTTTTAGTTTTGCGATTATCTCTTCATTTCCGCTTACCCCTTCGTAAGCGAAAGATACGCTGTGCCCAAGCTTGCTTAACGATTTTGCCACCCAAACTTCTGTCCTGTATGGCTTGTTAAATGTGCCAAGATATAAAATGTTCAAGGTATTCAAGGTATTCAAGGTATTCAAGGTTTAGGTGGTACAAATTCTATTGGTACGACTACTACTTTAACTCCTGGCTTAGATGCCACAGTTACAGAAACTGGTGGTTCAACTCCTGAAGCTAGAATATGGGACTTCGGTATTCCTGAAGGGCTCAAAGGTGACACTGGTGATACAGCTCAAGTAGTTATACCTATTGGTGGTGCTACTGTCGCAGAACTAAATGCTCTGGTAGCTGACCCTGTCG
>QMNH01000151.1 GCA_003647675.1 Candidatus Falkowiibacteriota bacterium
AAGTTTTGTTCATGAAGCCTCTTTATATTCCCGATATTGCGAAAGCCAGGAATGAGATTGGATGGATGCCGGTTATTACGCTGGAAAAGGGGCTGGATTTGGCTATATATGAGTTAAGAGCCAGTAAAGAGCTAAAAGGCGTAAAGCATATAATGTAGAGCGGAAAAAAGCATGTTGTTCTGCAGTCTCATATTTTATATACATGGAATCAAAAAATAAGAAAAAGAAAAAAGTATTTTGCGTAATACCTGCTTTTAATGAAGCAGGCACTATAGAAAAAGTAATACAGGACGTTAAGCCGTACGTAGAAAAAATTGTGGTTGTAGACGATGCTTCAACCGACAAAACGTATGATTTGGCGAAAAAGTATAACGTGGCGGTTTTGCGGCATGTAATAAACCGGGATCAAGGCGCCGCCCTGCAGACCGGGAATCAATACGCTCTAAAAAACGGAGCCGATATCATTGTGCATTTTGACGCAGACAACCAATTTGTCGCCTCTGAAATTAAAAACGTAATAGAGCCGATAATTAATAACGAAGCCGACGTGGTTTTTGGTTCGCGTTTTTTAGGCATAAAATCTAAAATTCCTTTTTTTAAAAAAAATATTATTTTTCCAATTGCTCGATTAGTAAATAAATTATTTTTTGGAATAAATTTAAAGGATCCCCAGAGCGGTTTCAGGGCGATGAGGCGCGAGGCAGCGGAAAGAATAGAGATTAAACAGGACGGCAAAGCTCATTGCAGTGAAGTATTATATAAAGTATTTAAAAATAAATTTAGGATAAAAGAAGTGCCGATAACGGTAATTTATCATGATTTTGGCCAAAAATTTAGTGGCGGGATAAAAATTGTTAAAGATCTGCTTTTTTCTAAACTAATCAATTAATGTTATCGCCCCTTGGGCGAGCCCCTACTACGCCCCGCTACGCTAAAGCTACGAGGGGTAAAAATGGGGCACATGCGAATATAAATATTAATTTTTTTATTTTAAATTGTATGTTTCAGCAACTTTTAGCATTAATAATAATTGTTTTCTTCTTTTTTCGATTATTTTGGCAAAAACGTAAAAAACAAATAAATTTTAATGAGTTTATTTTTTGGCTTATATTTTGGTTATTGTCCGCCTTGGCAATTATTTTTTTAAAAAAGATCGATTTATTTGTCGCTAATTTAGGTTTTTCCGGGAGTGGAATCGAGGTTTTGTTTTATTTGGGCATAGTTGTTTTATTTTATTTAATATTTCGCATGCGTATTAAAATTGAAAAGATTGAAAAAAATATTACTAAAATAGTGCGGGAAATTAGTTTAAAAAATAAATAATAATAATAATATTATGACGGCAAGAGACATGTTTTTTGAATTTTTGGAGACAGCCTTTATTATTATTTTGATTTCATTCGTGGTGGTATATATCATTCTTGGAGACAGATTGGATTTGGCTCGTAAAATTGTTGTTGGAGTTTTACCCTTAACATATTTTAGCATATTTTTTTTAAATAAGCAGAGAGTATATAGAAAAAAAATAAAAAAAGCGTTAAAACAGGAATTAAATTTAGAACAAATTATATGTTCTGTAAGGGAAATTGATAAGCGACGGGATAAGATTTGTATTATATTGTCTGAAATTGTAATTCTGGGATTAGCATTGTACGGCGGCGGAATTCTTATCGATGACATGGCGCAGGCGCTTTTAGTATTGCTTATTATGATTTTAAGATATTTATTTTTATTTACAAATAAAGATAAAACCGAAAAAGAATATTTAACAATAAAAGATAAGCATAGGGATGAATTTATAAATTATATTTTACCCATATTAATGATTTTGATCGCGTTGTTTGGGAAAAGTGCCGATGTTATAGATACTGTCCAGGCGCTCGCGGTTTTTATGATCATTTATATATGGCATAATTTTTTATTCAGCCCCAGAGATTAAAGATATGAATATAGCGCATATTGTCTGCGTTTTTCCACCTTACAAAGGAGGAATTGGCAACGCGGCGTATAATTTCGCAAAAGTTTTATCGCAATCCGGGAATAAAGTAGTTGTATTAACGCCACGATACAAAGAATCAGATTTTAAATCTGATCTTTTTAAAATTAAAAGATTAAAACCTTTACTAAAATACGGCAACGCGGCATTTTTGCCGCAATTAATTTTTAAATTAAAAAAATTTGATATTGTGCATTTGCATTATCCTTTTTTTGGTACTGCTGAAGTCGTTTGGCTGGTAAAGCTTATTTATGGTAAAAAAATAAGACTATTTATTCATTACCATATGGACGTAGGTGGACTTCCTTTTTATATTAAGCCCTTAACTATATTTTCAAAGCTGGTTTTTAGGTCATTAATTAAGCAAGCAGAAGCCGTTACTTGCGGAAGTTTGGATTATATTAAAAATTCAAAAATAAAAAAAGTATATAAAATTTATAATGAAAAATTTATTGAAATACCTTTTGGAGTAGATATTGATAAGTTTTATCCCAATAAAATAAATAAAAAAGAAAATAGTATTATATTTGTCGGCGGCCTGGACAGCACGCACTATTTTAAGGGCGTTGAATTAATGCTTAACGCCCTGGCCGCAGTAAAAGATTTAAAGTGGCGCCTGCGTATTGTGGGTGGCGGTAATTTACTTTCTTATTATAAAAAGATTGCCGACAAATTTTATATTAATAAAAAAGTAATATTTTTAGGGGGAATTAGCGACTCCGAATTGGTTAAAGAATATCGGAAAGCAAATTTTTTAATTTTGCCCGCGATTAATAAAAATGAAGCCTTTGGACTCGTATTGCTAGAGGCTATGTCAAGCGGCATCGCGGTTTTGGCTAGCGATTTACCGGGTGTACGCAGTGTTTTTACCGACCACAAAGAAGGTTTATTGTTTAAAGTGAATAATATGGACGATTTAGAATTAAAGATTAGAAAGTTACTTGCCGATAAGCAGAAGACGAGAAAAATGGGTAGTGCCGGCAGAGAGTTGGCGGTCAAAAAGTATAACTGGAAACAGGCGGGCGATAAGTTGAATCAATTATATACTAACTATAATTAGTGTTTAAAAATTATTCATAAAAAAAGTATAAGTTTATGAAAATTTGTTTAATAAATAATTTATATAAACCGTTTAACCGGGGAGGAGCGGAAACAATCGCCCAGCTTTGCGCTTTGGGGCTGGAAAGCTATGGCAATGAAGTTTTCATTATTACAACCAGGCCGAGGTTTAAAAAAATAAATTATAAAAATAATAATAAAATTTATTATATTAATTCAATATTTTTTTATCTTAATAAAATTCCTTTTTTTCTAAGA
>QMNH01000152.1 GCA_003647675.1 Candidatus Falkowiibacteriota bacterium
AAAAGCCACGCCGGTTCCGCCCGGATCGGCTACCAACTCGCCATGCACAAACTCGCCGGACCAAGTCGCGGGCGAAACGACAACCGTGCCATAATTAACTGAATTATCGGTACAAACAAATCTTTTTATTTTTGTACTGGCGGCGCTATTGCTTTCTGAATAATTGATGCCGCCCCGCGTATTGTCGCTAGAATCAAAAAACGCTTCACCAACATAATTATTCGTGTCCTCTTCCGGATAGCCGTGCTCTGTCCAGGTTGTCCAGGAATCCGCGTAAGTTGAACCGCCATAGTAATACGCGCTGCCAACATCGCCGTTAATCTGACCGCCATGATTAGTATCGTCAAATGTCATTAAAAGATAATTATCAGTGCTTGGCCGCCGTACCAGTTGGCAGCCGTTTACTATCCCGCCCGGATCAGGCCCAACGCCCTCGTTTGTCCAGCCGCCGCTTGGATTCCAGGAATACACCAAAGTACCGTTTGATCCATTATTGTTTCTAACGACAAAAAATTCGCCGCCTGACAAAGCCGCCGCGCAACCGGTAATAAGCTGATTGTTTACAGCACTGTTAAAAGCAGAGCCAAACTGATAAGAATTAACAAAATCATCGGCCGCTACCCGGTAAACCGTTCCCCACCATTCCTGATTCGCGCCATCCCAAGTTTTGGCCAATATTACGATTCTGGAACCGTCATCCGAACGCAAAGCACGGACATGGCGGATATTATCTCCGGCCGCGCTGCCCAAATCCGGGCCTGACTGCTCCGCGTTCCAGGAGCTTCCGGTCCAAACCCGGTAATAAAGCGTGCGTTCGTCTTTAGTGTAAAAAACAACTCCCGGAGTTGAAATAACCGGGTTTGTGTTTATATTAACAACCGACGAGCTGGCCTTATTTCCGGCCGCGTCATACGCCCAGACTGTAAAATAATAAGAAGTATCCGAATCCAAGCCAGTAATGGTAGTGGTAGCCGCTGTACCGTAATTCTTTAAACTCAAATTAGAATCGTTGGAAGATGAAAAAAGCGAATCAAATTCTGTTACCGGCGAACTGGTAGAATAAAATATTTTATATTCAACAAAATTATCTTCTGTGGTTTGGGCTCCAAAATTAAATGTTATGGATCGGCTGGTTTTTGAATATTCGGAAAGCGGTCCCGGACTGGTTGGAGGGGTAATGTCAATATTTATATTCGGAATATTATCGTTAAACCGCGCCCATTCATCAGCACAGTCATCATCATCATCACAGGCTAATACCTGCCACCTATAACCCAGGCTAGCGTTAGGAATATTTGTTATACTGGTAGTCGCCGTGTAAGGATCAGTACTATAGTTACCCGGACTGCTGGAAGCCACAAACCAAACCTTGGAATCACAATCTCCAAAAGAGGTGCCGTAAACACAGGCTCCGGCCGGCACTGTGGTCGCGGTTTTAAAAGTATCGTTATTTAAAATAAAGTTAAAATAAATAGTCGGTAATTCGCTTATATCCGGATCATTAACCGAGGCTGTTAATCTGGTTGAACTGCTATTAATCCATTCCCCGTTGGCTATAACCGTTATTTCGTCGTCCCGAAACTGGCCATTTGCCGATAAATTTGTTGGTATGGAATTAGTTGAAGTAGCCAATTGAGGAGTAGCGCTGGCGCTATTGCCGTAAGCGTCATAGGCCCATATATTAATATAATAGGCAGTTCCCGGCGCCAAGCCGCTTAAAGTGGTAGAGCCGATACCATAAAAACTGGTTGAGGTGGCGCCAAAGTATCCGGTATATTCATAGTCGCTGGCTGTCACCGGTGTTGAAGTAGAATAAAATATCCGATAGCGGTCAAACCAAGTGTCAGAGCTGTAGGAGCCGAAATTAACTGTTATACTTTCTTTATTTTTAGCCTGTAATGTCAGTGGACCAGGAGCAATTGGAGCCGCGTTATCAATAATAAACTTTTTTACGGCCGGAGTATCCTGGTCATCCAGTCCGTCATTTACCGTTAACCGGATACAATACGTTTCATCTGCGTCAGAAACATCAATCTTGCTAAGCCAGTCAAAAGAGACAAAGTTAAAGCCGGGCGAAGTTATTATCCAGCCGCTGGTCGTACCTACCTGATAAGGATAATTATTGTCAATATCAGGCGGGGATTCATGGGAATCCGATACGTCATAAGGGTCAATTGTCGGATCTGAGCTTGAATCAAACAAGCAGTCTTCACCGGCCTCGTATTCAATCATAGCCCGCAGAGTATCGTCATTGTCCGGATCATCCACTAAAATAGAAATATCAATGGCTCCTGAGCCGTCGGTTTTCTGGTTAGCTGAAAATATTGACCCGGTAGGAGGCGTTAATGAACTCGTAGTAGTAGCCACTAATTCTATTGTTGCTGTTGCTTTATTGCCGGCTAAATCGTAAGCCCAGATATTAAACACATACTGGGTTCCGGCCGCCAAGCTATATACTGTAGTAGAAGAGGTATAATTAAAATATTTATTGCTAAAATCGGTATCATAATGAGGGGTGTTAACTTCCGTAACTCCGGAAGAACCGGCCTTATAATACATTCTATATTCGTCAAAATTGTCTTCCGTAGTCGTTGCTCCAAAATTAATAATTAGACTGGTTGGCGAAGTGGTTGACAGGCTTAAATTGCCTGGCGGCTCCGGCGGAGTAATATCCACCCTAAAATTCGGCCCGCTAGCCGGATTAACCCAATCTGAACATTCATTGTTATCATCGCAAGCCAGTACCTGCCATTTATAGCCGGTGCTTGAATCCGGAATCGCGGTAATGCTGGTTGTAGCGATAAACGGGCTAGTTCGGTAATCGCCAACCGTACTGGTGGCTGCCCAGACATGATTTGCCGAACAAGACTCGTAAGCCGTCCCGTATAAACAATATTCACTTGGCTCGGAAGTAGCGGTGATAAAGCTGCTAGTATTGAGAATCACCTGAAAATACAATGATAATAACTGGTTAATATTCGGATCAATCACAGCCGCGGTTAACTTTACGCTATTTTCATTAATCCAGTTTGTATTGCCGATAATGCTTGTTTCATTATTTCTGTATTGCCCCAAAGAATCCGGGTTATCCGGTACGGTGTTAGCAGAAGCTGTTAATAGCCGGGCATAACTATCACTATTATAATAATCAAACTCTGTCCCATCACCCATTATCATGCGAAAACAATAATAAAAACTTGAGCTAGCGTTATAATTATAAACCGCCCAATCCCATTCACCATATCCATTCTCGGGAATGGTGTTCGGATTTAATTTAGATGGATTGGATTCCTCATAAGATTCTTTCACGG
>QMNH01000153.1 GCA_003647675.1 Candidatus Falkowiibacteriota bacterium
AAAGGAAGAGGCAAAGGCACAAAGAAAATTAGAAAAAGAGCAACGTAAACAGGCGAGGAGAGATAAGTAATTAATATTTTTAAAGCTTAAAGCTTAAAGCTTAAAGCTAAAAGCTAAAATTAAAAAAGCTGTCGAAACCGAAGGTTCAGGCTATATTCAAATCTTGTCCCCTTGTATTCCGGGCTGGAGAATAAAATCCGACCAAACTTTGCGCGTCGGTCGCTTGGCGGCTCAAACCGGCTTATACCCATTACTTGAATATATAAACGGGGAATTGGTAAATAAATCAAAACTAAACGGCAAGAAAATCAAAGTAGAAGAATATTTAAAACTGCAAGGCAGATTCGCGCATCTATTTAAGTCCGAGCAAGGTAAAAATGAAATAAAACATATCCAGGAAATCGCCGATAACAACATAAAAAAATACGGTCTCTAAATAAAAATAAATAAAAAAAAGAAGAATAAAAAGAACGAGAAGCTTTGTCTTCTCGTTCTTTTTATCTTATTTTTCTTTTTAAAACAATTAATATTCCGCTCTTTCTTTGTTCCCTTTATAACCGGTTCCGGCCGGAATCAAGCGACCGATAATAACATTTTCTTTAAGGCCTTCTAAATAATCAATCTTGCCTCCGACTGCCGCCTCAATCAATACTCGGGCGGTTTCCTGAAAAGATGCCGCCGACAGAAAACTGTCGGTAGTTAAAGATGCTTTTGTTATTCCCAATAACATCCGTTCCGCTTTTATTTTACTATCCTTTTTGCCTTTCACACCCTCGCTTGCTCTGGCTAAAACGGCATTTTCCACGATTTCACCCGGTAGCAAACTGCTATCACCGGCGTCATGAATAAAAAAACGGGAAAACATCTGTTTGGCAATAATTTCAATATGCTTATCGTTCAAAGGCTGCCCCTGCGAAGAATATACGCTTTGAATTTCTCTAATAATATACTTTTGAGTTTCCAGTCTGCCTTTTAGCTTAAACAATTGCTGCAGATCCAAGCTGCCGTCGGTCAATTGGTCTCCTTTTTCCGCCTTATCTCCGTCTTTAACTATAATACCCACCCCTTTCGGAACGATAAACTCCTTTATTTTTTCGGCATCGCTTAATACTTTTACGAATTTATCCTCGATTTTCACCTCTCCGCCCTTTTCCGCCACAACATCAAGCCCGGCTACCGTAAAAAGCTTATGGCCGACGCTTACTTTTTCTAAATCACTAACTAATATTTTAATATCTTTTTTCTTTGGTCTTTTGCTCTTTTTGTCTTTCTCTTTATTTTTCAACCCCGCTTCTTTTAGGGCGTCCACAAAAAAATATTTTCTCGTACTTGTACCCTGGTAATATATTTTTAATATTTTTGACTGAGGATTACTTACTATTACTTTTTTATTTTCTTCTTCAATTGTTCTCTGCGCTGTTTCAATCATAACTTTGCCCGATACATCCGCGATAAACGCTTTTCTTTTGGGCGGACGGGATTCAAAAATTTCCTCCACGCGGGGCAAGCCCAAAGTAATATCTTCTACTCCCGCGATTCCGCCGGTATGGAAAGTTCTCATAGTAAGCTGCGTGCCTGGCTCGCCAATAGACTGGGCCGCGATAATACCTACCGCTGTTCCCATTTTTACTTCTTTATTATGCCCCAAGTCCCAGCCATAACATTTGGCGCATACGCCGCGGCTTAATTTACAGCTTAACAATGATCTTATTTTTACCTCATTAATATCTTCTTCGGCTATTTTGTCCAAAATATTTTCATCAACCAATTCTCCCTTTTTAACCAATATTTTACCGCTGCTATTTTTTAAATCTTCCGCTAAATATCTGCCTAATATCCGATTGGCAATTTTGAATCTCATTTCTTCACTTTCTTTCTTGGTTATTACCAGTCCTTCCGTATCGCCGCAGTCTTTTTCCGTTACTATCACGTCCTGAGACACGTCAACCAGGCGCCTGGTTAAATAACCGGCGTTCGCGGTTCTTAAAGCCGTGTCGGAAAGGCCTTTCCTAACACCATGGGTAGCGATAAAATACTCTAAAACTCCAAACCCTTTTTTAAAATTCCCTTTTACCGGCAGCTCAATAATATCTCCCGACGGCGAAGTAACCAGTCCTTTCATTCCCAGTATCTGGGTAAGCTGGGCCCAAGAGCCACGGGCGCCGGATTCAATCATGGAATAAATTGGCCCTTCAGTTGACAGGCCTTTCTTGCAAATATCAGTAACTTTTTCTTTAACACCACTCCAAACTTCAATAACCTTAACATATCGCTCGCTTTCAGTAAGCAAACCTTCATTAAATTGCTCTTGTATATTCTCCACTTTCTGCTGAGCCTCGCTAATCAGCCTGTCTTTTTCCTCAAATTTAGGCAAATCGCCCATTCCCCAGGAAAGGCCGCTTTTAGTAATAAAATCAAAACTCTTCTCTTTTAATTTATCTAAAAATTTTACCGTGTCTTTTGTATCGTAATATCTAAAACAAATTTTTACTAATTCTTTTAATTTTCCCTTCCCGACAACTTCATTAACAAAACGCAATTTCTCGGGCAAAATATCGTTAAATATTATTCTGCCGACCGTTGTCCTTGTTAAGCCTTTATTTTTTATTCTTACCCTAATTGGCTCTTGTAATTTTATTAATTCGGAATCATAAGCGAATTTAGCCTCTAATTCTCCGGAAAAATGCTTTAATTCCTTGTCCTGCTTATCGGACTTCAATTCGCTGGTTATATAAAACGCGCCCCAGACAATATCCTGATTCGGAGCCACGACCGGATCGCCGGTAGCCGGCTTTAACAAATTTTTCGACGACAACATTATATTTTTTGCTTCCTCACAAGCCTCTTTGGTCAGCGGAACATGAACAGCCATTTGATCCCCGTCAAAATCAGCGTTAAAAGCGCTACAGACTAACGGATGAATTTGAATCGCTTTGCCTTCTATTAAAACCGGCCGAAACGCCTGAATTCCCAGCCTATGCAAAGTTGGAGCCCGGTTTAACAGTACAAAAGCTTTCTTGGTAACTTCTTCCAATATGTCCCAGATAATAGGAGCTCCGGTTTCAATATACCTTGAAGCGCTGCGGACATTGTGCACCACTTCTTTCTCAATTAATTTGCTAATAATAAAAGGCTTAAACAATTCAATCGCCATTACTTTCGGCAATCCGCATTGGTCCAAGCTTAATCTTGGATTAACAACGATTACGCTTCGTCCGGAATAATCAATTCGCTTCCCAAGTAAATTCTGCCTAAACCGGCCCTGCTTGCCTTTTAGCGAATCAGCCAAAGATTTTAACATTCTTTTCT
>QMNH01000154.1 GCA_003647675.1 Candidatus Falkowiibacteriota bacterium
ATTAGGTATTTAAAAGAAAAATATAAAAAACATTGTATAGTTTTTAGCGCTAGAGGTCATATCGGCCGGGAAGTTATTGATGCAAAAAATGATGAAGTGATAGATGATATTTTTTTCGCTGAAGATTTTGAGTATAGATTAAAAAGAAGAAGGGCGTTTTTTAGACCAAAAAAGAGTTTTAGGTTTTAGGAATTCAAAAACCCGCCCGGTAAGGCGGATTTTGATCAAAATCGGGCAGGCCTAAATGCCTACGTTTATATTATATCATATATTTTTATCAGATACAAAGGGTATTGTCAATAATAATTATATATAATTTGAATTTTTGTTTAATATTAGGTAGGGTAAATTATTAGTATATTAAATATTTAACAAAAATTTAATATAAAAGTAAGCTTGATTTAAAATCTCCGAAAGAAGTTGAAAATGAAATAGGGGAATTTATTGATAGGTGCGGATTGGGCGGAAAAGCGCCTTTTGAAATAGTTGGTAAATAAATTAATAATATTATTTTCCGGTTTTCCTTTTCTGGCGGAATCAATGAATTTATTAAAAAACAAGGAGAGATTAATTAATTTAAAATTTAAAAAATATGAAGGAGGAAAATAAATCAATAATTATCTTTGAGGATCAGCTGGTGCGGCGAAGCTGGGATAAGAAGCGTGAAAAAGGTTTTTTAGCGTGATTGATATTATCGCGGTTTTGACAGAGCAAAGGGATTTTAAAAAGGCGCAAAGCTACTGGACGACTCTGAAAAACCGTTTAAAAAATGAAGGATCCCAGGTTGTCACAAAATGTGACAAACTGAAATTAACGGCTAAAGACGGCAAAAAATATCTAACTGACGTGGCTGACGTAGAGACAATATTGCGCTTGGTGCAGTCCGTGCCCAGTAAAAGAGCAGAGCCTTTTAAGGTTTGGCTGGCTAGGGTAGGTTATGAGCGTATGCAGGAAACGGCAGATCCGGAATTAGCAGTGAGCCGCGGGCGGAAGACTTGGCAGGCTTTGGGAAGAAGCAAGAAATGGATTGAGCAGAGAATGCTAGGCGCGGAAACCAGGAATAAGCTGACTGATTATTGGACTGATCAGGGATCAAAAAGCCGGATGATTACGCGAAATTAACAAACGTTATTCATCGCGAATGGAGTGGTTTAACGGTTAAAGGGCATAAAGGATTAAAGAATTTAAAGCAGGAAAGTTTGCGCGACCACATGGATGAAGCGGAACTGATTTTTACCGCCTTGGCCGAACTATCCACTCGCCATATCGCGGAAAGCGAAAAAGCCGAGGGTTACCGTCCGAATGAAAGCGCGGCCAAAAAAGGCGGCCGGGTGTCCGGCAACGCGAGGAAAGAACTTGAAAACAAAACAGACAAAAAAGTAGTTAGTAAGGAAAATTTTTTGTCAGATGATGATAAGAAAAAATTAAAATAGTAAAAAGTTGTAGAAATTAATTAATAGTAAATTTTCCAGCCTCCTCCTTTTTCACTGAAATATAATTTCTATGGGAAAAATAATGAGTCTTCCCCGTAAAATCGCTTCGCTCACACGGGGCAGGCCTATGACCCATCCTTCGCCAAAGGCTACGGAGGGCGAGACTCGGAAGGTGGAGAGTTTAACATAAACAAAAAGAAAAGTGTTAAAATTACGGACTTGCCCAGGCACGAAAGGCCTCGTGAAAAAATGATCGAGCGGGCCCATTTAGGGTTTAGATATAAGGAGTTTATCTATATACATTTTAAATAAATATTTGCAGATGAAAAAAATTGTTTCAATTATATTTTTTGTGATCGGTGTATTGGTTTTTTGTGCATTATATACAAATATTGCTTGGGCATGGGATTTTAGTACCCCGGAAACTACACTTGAAACAATAGAGAGGGAATATTTTGATAATGAAAGTTTTGATCTATATGAAAATACTACATATTATTCACCGGCGCTAATTAAACTGATCGAAGAAGAAGGCATGAGCTTGCAAGATTATCGTAAGTGCGGAATAAAGATTCTAAAGAACAATTATATAGAGTTGAAAGACAACATGGGAATCGACAATTATATTTTTGACCATTTAGATATAACGGATAAGAAAGTGATAGATGACAGCCATGTTTATTTGCGATACAAGGTTTATTTCCGGGATCAAGATGATTACGCAGATAAATTGCATGAGTCTGGTGAGGGCTATGGATATTTTGTGAAGTTCAACGATGAGTGGTGGCTCGACTTCGAACCGGAGATTCGAGATGTCTTAAAGGAAGATCCTGACGCAAAGATGTGTCCGGCTGAACAAAGGCGAGCGATTGTTCTTGAGAAACGTTTGGGTTACGACGTGCTTTGGGCAAGCGAGGACGGGGTAAGGGCCTCTTTTCTGGCGGATGGATTTATTTTTACAGGGGGATTTTGGAATGATAAATATGACCATTTTGGTGTTAGCTTGTTCGGTGACCCAACCAATACGGTTCGTTATAGTTTTACTGTTCGGGATCTGATGTCGCCGCGTAGTTATAATGATGCTGGTTTAAAAGCGGAGCTTGATAAGCGCATTAATTATTTTTTTGAAATCATTAGAATTTTCGAGTCTGCCCAGTATGACTACTATGATGTAAAAACTTATCAGGTGCCGGAAATTATGTTTAATTTCTCTTCTTTGGATAAAAGAGTTATTAAAAAAGAATTGAGCCGTGAGTATCTGCTGGGTGAAGAACGGATCGAGGATCACCCAATTTATAAAAACGAGCGTCCGGTTATAGTTACTGTTAATCTGGATAAAGGGACGATATATGAAGAATATAATCAAGCCGAAAAGCAGCGGTATGAAGAGTCAAAGAAAAGAGATAAGCGGGATGTTTTGTTCGCTCCATTTTTAAAAATCAAAAGAAACCCCTTAAAATTGCTGGCGCTATTTTTGGCCCAGCTGCTTATGGGCTATGTGTTTTTCGCGGGATATTGGCGGCTTTTTAAAATTGAGAATATATTTAAAAAGAAATATAACCTTACTGTTCTGGTTTTTGCTTTTGTACGTACGGTTCTTTACCTTGTTTTTGTCTTATGTTATGTCGAAGTAGTGGTGTGGGGTCTGTCTATATTAGGTCTGTCTCTGGGGTGGCCCTTTGGATTATTATACGGTATGATATTTTTTCCGATTTTTGTAGATGTAATTACAGGCATTGTCGTTTTATTGATTTTAAAGTATTATATTAAGTCAAAGTGGTGGCAGGCTTTTCTGGCAGCATTGGTTTACAGTATGGTGTCATTTTATTTAGCCGGTTTTATAAATATTTATTTTATTA
>QMNH01000155.1 GCA_003647675.1 Candidatus Falkowiibacteriota bacterium
AATAATCCGGGTGTTTCAACGCTTGATGTTGATCCGAATACCGGGGGAGCGGAAAAGAACATGGCTCTGTACATGGAAATAGGCGCTACTTGCGACGGCTCGGGCGGGTGGTATATTACCGCGGGCGGAGCGACTACAACTTCGGCTGTTTGGCAGACGGAAGCGGCCTGGAGTACGGTGACGGTTAATAATTTAAGCGTAAATATCCAGTATTCTTTCTGTGCGAAGGCGACGAACGAAAATGACGACGAAACTGCGTTTGGCGTGGCCGGCTCAGCTTATTCGGGCGCGAATATTCCTTTAGCCCCAACCGTAAATAATCCTAACGCTTCTACCCTAGACGTTAATCCGGTAACCGGCGGATCGGAAAAGAATATGGCTTTGTACATGGAAATAGGCGCGACTTGCGACGGCTCGGGCGGGTGGTATATTACCGCGGGCGGAGCCACCACAACTTCGGCTGTTTGGCAGACAGAAGCGGCCTGGGACACTGTAACGATTACAAATTTAAATTCTAATACACAATATAGTTTTTGCGCCAAGGCAACGAACGAGAACGACGCAGAAACCGCGTTTGGCGCGGCCGGCTTAGCTTATTCGGGAGCCAGCACGCCGACTACGGCGGGACACTCTAATCAAGCCGTTGATTTCATGCGCTGGACCTGGGCTTCGGGCGGTTCGCAGGCCGATTATATTTACGGCACGGATTCTAATTGTTTAAGCGGATCAACCGCTAATACTTACTGGGACGAAGGTTCGTTGTCCGCGAATACTGTTTATACCCGCTACGCCTGTGCCCGCAACGTTGATGGCGCTACCAGCACCTCTCTTACTATCGGCCCTTTTTATACAGAAGCTAATACGCCGACAACACCGGGACATACTAATCAAACCACGGTAGCTATGCGCTGGACATGGGCTTCGGGCGGGGCAGAGACCGATTATGCTTACGGCACTGATTCAAACTGTTCAAGCGGAACGACCGGCAATGCTTACTGGGATGAAGGAAGTTTAAGTGCTAATACCGCTTACACCAGATACGCCTGTTCCCGAAACGCGGATACGGATATTTCCACTTCCCTGGCAATCGGCCCGTTTTATACTTCGGCTAACGCGCCTAATGCCCCAACCGTAAATAATCCGGGTGTTTCAACGCTTGATGTTGATCCGAATACCGGGGGAGCGGAAAAGAACATGGCCCTGTACATGGAAATCGGCGCTACTTGCGACGGCTCGGGCGGGTGGTATATTACCGCTGGCGGAGCGACTACAACTTCGGCTGTCTGGCAGACGGAAGCGGCCTGGAGCACGGTGACGGTTAATAATTTAAGTGTAAATATCCAGTATTCTTTCTGTGCGAAGGCAACGAACGAAAACGACGACGAAACCGCGTTTGGCGCGGTTGGCTCGTCATACTGCGGAGCCAGCGTTCCATCAGCCCCAACCGTAAATAATCCGGGTGTTTCAACACTAGACGTTAATCCGAATTCCGGCGGATCGGAAAAAAATATGGCCCTGTACATGGAAATAGGCGCGACTTGCGACGGCTCTGGCGGGTGGTATATTACCGCGGGCGGAGCCACCACAACTTCGGCCGTTTGGCAGACAGAAGCGGCCTGGGACACGGTGACAGTAACTAGTTTAAGCGTAAATAATCAGTATTCTTTTTGCGCTAAAGCCACAAACGAGAACGACGACGAAACCGCGTTTGGCGCGTCTGGTTCGGCTTATTCAGGCGCTAATGTGCCGGTAACTCCAGGGCATACTAACCAAACAGACGTAGCAATGCGCTGGACTTGGGCTTCGGGCGGGGCAGAAACCGATTACGCTTACGGTACGGATTCTAATTGTACGAGCGGTAACACCTCTAATACTTACTGGGACGAAGGTTCGCTGTCCGCTAATACCGCATACACCAGATACGCTTGCGCGCGAAACGCAGACGCCGTAAAATCTTCTTCTTTAACTATCGGACCTTTTTATACATCGGCTAACGTACCGGCGACGCCAACTGTGGGCAATCCGGGCAGTAATTCCCTAGACGTTAATCCGAACACAGGAGGAGTGGAAAAAGAAATGGCGATTTACATGGAACAGGGCGGCAGTTGTGATGGTTCCGGCGGCTCCTATATTAACGGCAGTGGGGCAACATCTACGACCGCGGTATGGCAAACTGATGTTGCTTGGGATACTGTAACGGTTAATGATTTATTAATCGGCACAACTTATAGTTTTTGCGTTAAGGCAACGAACGAGAATGATGATGAAACCACGTTCGGTTCGGCTGGTTCAAGTAGTACCGGGGATCCACCAGCCCCATATCGCTTTGAAGGCGGATTTAATATATTCGGGGGGATGACTTTTTATTAAAATTAAAATAATTTTCAATTTTCAATTTTCAAACAATGAACTAATTGTTTAATTTCTGAATGTTTAAAATATTAATTAATTTAATCATTGAAAATTGTTTGAAAATTGAAAATTCTAAAATTGAAAATTTTTATAATCATTCATTCAAAATTCAAAATTAGAAATTCAAAATTGTTACCACATTAAAAAGCATCCAATCTATAATTAGAGTTGGAGCTTTTTTATTTTATAGCTATTATTTAGTCCGCGAATTCGTAGCTATAAGTAACGGCAGATACAATGCCCGAATTGTTTACGTCTAAAACAATTTTAAAGCTGTCATTTTGCGAAATTAGATCATAGGGCATGATTTCCCCGGCTAAAATTGGAGAGGAAACATGGAAAATTAAGAGTCCGCACACTATTATGCTTAATAAAATAAGCATAAAAATGGAAAAGACAGTTAGGGTAGTTCTAATAATCATGGCGAAGTTAATACGCGGCAAGCAACATACTTAAAATATTTAGTTAGTGTGTAAAAACTAGTGCGAAATTAAAAATTCAAGATTTTTGCAGATTTTTTATAAAATTTTTTGAAGTGATATAGTAATATCAGCAAAAATAATTTTATAAAAAATATGTGAAAATATTAATTTTAAAGCCGTGACTAGTTTATATACGCTAACTATTTAGCTTCGCACGGGGAAATATATAAAATTACTCCCCCCTTTAACTTTATAGGTTAATATATCTTAATATAAACAGGATTGATTGGCAAGAGGTAAAAATGGTATAATTATAAATAGTAGGGGAATAATATGTAATTTCCAGTATAATATTAATAATTGAAGATATAAAAATTAATTTTTTCGTGATTTCGCGATATATTTTATTGTTTTTCTCCCCTTAAAAAGGGGAGATGCCCGCAGGGTAG
>QMNH01000156.1 GCA_003647675.1 Candidatus Falkowiibacteriota bacterium
AATGGGGCTGATAGATCATATTGAGGAAGATTACGTACATAATATTTCTTTATGTTATCGTTGCGATACTCAAATTGAACCGATTCCGTCAGAACAGTGGTTTATAAATGTAAGTAAAAAGTTAAAAGTAAAAAGTAAAAAGAATAATATTAATTGGAGTGGGAAATCTATAAAAGACATAGCCCTAGAGGTGGTTAAGTCTGGAAAGATTAAGATTCTGCCGGAAAGGTTTGAGAAGAATTATTATCATTGGATGGAGAATTTAAGGGATTGGTGTATTTCTAGGCAAATTTGGTACGGGCATCGGGTGCCGGTGTGGTATCGGGAACAAGAAAACAAGAAAACAAGAAAACAAGAAAACAAGAAAGAAATTTATGTAGGAGTGGAAGCGCCAGAAGGTAAAGGATGGGTTCAGGACGGGGATACCTTGGATACGTGGTTTTCTTCCGGGCTTTGGACATTTTCTACGCTGGCGAGCTCGCCGGATCAAATTAGAATAAAGGACGGCAGATTAGTTATTGATAGTGAAGATTTTAAGAATTTTCATCCAACCCAAGTTCTTGAAACCGGATATGATATAATATTTTTTTGGGTAGCGCGAATGATTATTATGACAACATACGCGGTTGGCGATATTCCGTTTGAAGATGTTTATCTGCACGGACTGGTGTTAGACGACAAAGGCAAGAAAATGAGCAAATCAAAGGGAAACGTTATTAATCCTTTAGATATGTGCGAAAAATATGGCACTGACGCAACTCGGTTATCACTTGTCGTCGGTTCATCGCCTGGGAAAGATTTAAAGTTATCGGAAGATAAGATTGCCGGATTTAGGAATTTTTCCAATAAACTGTGGAATATAGCGCGATACGTAATTTACATAACACATAAAACACAATACACAACAGATAAAAAAATAAATTATAAAAATTTAACTTTGGCAGATAAATTTATTTTAGGGAAATTGGAAGAGTTAATAAAAAATGTAACAAGTGATTTGGATAATTATAGATTTTCCCAGGCTGGAGAAAAGTTAAGAGAATTTACATGGAGCGATTTAGCCGATTGGTATTTGGAGGCGACTAAATTCCAAAAAGGGGAGAAAACCCAGAAAGTATTAATTTACGTATTAAGAGATTTGCTAAAATTATGGCATCCGTTTATTCCGTTTGTGACTGAAGCTATTTGGAAAGAATTTAATGATACTGATTTAATTATTGAAAAGTGGCCAGAACACGATAATGAGAAAATTAATAAATTAATGAATGACGTAGGCGTATTTGAATTATTACAAAATATAATTATAGCAATTCGAAATGCGCGAGCGGAGAATAAGGTCGAGCCTGGGAAAAAAATTAAGGCAGTAATTATTGCTGGTGAAAAAGAAAAATTAATAAAAGAAAATGGAGCGATTATAAAAGGTATAAGAACCGGTGTAGATGAATTAGAAACATTAGACAAAGGAGAAGAGATCAAAGATGCTATTAAATTAGTAGTTGGTGAAATAACGATTTATTTAATTGGGGCGATAGATAAAGAGAAAGAGAAAGAAAGAATAAAAAAAGAAATAGCTAATACGGAAAAAATGATTAGTATTATCGAAAAAAAACTTGGAAATGGCGATTTTATAAAAAAAGCGCCTAAAGAAATCGTAGATAAAGAAAAAAGTAGATTAAAAGAATTAAAAACTGAACTTAAAGAATTAATTGTGTAATCAAGCTTATTAATTTCTATAATATTAATATTTAAATTTATGTTTGAAAACGAAATTATAAAAGCCTTGGCCATAGTAATTATTTTTTGGCTGGGTTCATATGTTGTAACTTTTATTATTCAGCTTTTTGGTAAAGCGGCCTCAAAGACTAAGACTGATTTAGATGATAGCCTGATAAAAACAGTTAAATTGCCGATTAGGTATTTAGCGGTTATTTTGGGTTTGTTTATTGCCACTAGAAATTTTGATTTTGTTTGGACCGTAAAAGACAAGGAGTTTGTGATCGCTGACATTTTTTTTATTTTAATGGCGCTGTTAATTGGGTTTACAATCAGCCGGGTTTTAAAAACCGTATTTGTGTGGTATGGCAGCAGGGATGAAGTTAAAATTTCCCAAACCATGTTCGTATTTGTACGGAAAATGATTTCGGTATTTGTTTATTTGATAGCCGTAATGATTATTTTTGGCCAATTCGGAATTCAAATCACGGCCCTTTTAGGTGCTTTGGGAGTAGCCGGATTGGCTATCGCGTTTGGTTTGCAAAGTACTATGGAGAATTTGTTTTCCGCCCTTTTTTTGGTAATGGACAAATCTATTTCCATTGGGGACTGGATTCAGATGGAAGACGGCACTAAGGCCTATATTGAAGATATTTCCTGGCGTTCGGTCCGGATTAGAACTTTAGGCGGCAATACGGTAATTGTGCCTAATTCGGTGTTTGTGGGACAGAAAATTTCATCTTATGATTATCCGGTTTCAAGCTTTTATACTTCAATCCAGGTAGGCGTTGCTTACGGCACTGATTTGGAAAAAGTTGAATACGTGGCTATGCAAGCCGCGGAAAAAGTTGTTAAAGACGAAGGAATAAAGGAAATGGAAAATAATCCGATTGTACGGTTTAAGGAGCTGGGAGATTCGTCTATTAATTTTATCGTTATAGTAAAAGTAGATAATGTTCAAGACGAGGGCCGGATAAAACATTCGTTAGTTAAGGAAATTGTAAAGCAATTTGAGAAAAATAATATTGAAATTCCGTTTCCGCAGAGAGTGGTGGAGATAAAGAAATAAGACTAGAAAAAAATAAGATTAATATAAATAAAAAAATATAATTTATTTAATATTAGCTAAAATAAATTAAATTGGGGTTGACAAAATATTGTAAAAATGCTATTATAATAGAACGTTTTAATAGCATTTTTTGTTTCTTTGAAAATAATAAAATAAAAAAAATAAAAAGGAGATTGTGAAATGAAAAAGAAAATAATGGTAATCGGAGCGATAATGCTGGTATTTTTATTGCCTGCGTCATTGACGTATGTTTATTTCACTTCAAGTTTTCTTGAAGACAATACGGCAAAAATATTTGCATATTTTGGGCAGCCGAGCTGCACAAAAGCTGATCAAATTAAAATGGAAAAAGAAATTAAAGAAATGGAAGACTTAAAAAAGCGAATTGTTAAAAAAGAAAAAGCAAACGAATTGTTAAAAAAGAAAAAGCAAAAACAAAAAGTAAAAGATTTGTTTTTAAG